>JAWLHD010000381.1:0-4628 GCA_041690555.1 Anaerohalosphaeraceae bacterium | reverse complement strand
GACACCGGCGGGGGCTGGGTCAACGGACGCGGCGACGACACGATGACCATGCTCGTCGGTTACGGCCACATCGTCGATTTCTTTACGGCCTTCGACTGGTGGAACTGCACGCCGCTTGGCGAGGCGGTCAAGGGTGCGGCGTCCTGTCTCGGTAAGCCGGGGGAATTATATATCCTCTACTTCCGCGAAGGCGGCCGTGCCTGCGTCGAGCTCACAGACCATCAGTATCGCGGCAAGTGGTTCAATCCGCGCGCCGGCCGATGGGAGGGCGCCTGTCAGGGTTCGGGACCGGGATGGACCACGCCGCCTGCCCCCGGCGACAGCGACTGGGTCCTGTGGCTCGAAAGGGACGACAGCCTCAGGGACGTAACTCCGCCTGGCATCGTATCGGTCGTTGCCGGCGGCAAAGGCGAGCGGATTCTTGTTGAGTTCAATGAGCGGCTGGACCCGGAGTCCGGGGGCGATCGCGCTAACTACCGAATCGAACCCGGCGTGAGGATTCAGAGTGTTTCGATCGAAGGCAGCTACGGCAGTACCGCGGTGCTCGCCGTACAGGACCTCGAAGGAGATCGAAACTATGTTCTCCATGTCGCCGGCATAAAGGACCGGGCCGGCAACGCGATGACGGCAACGAAAACATCTTTCGAGTACATCCCGCCCGGCAGGCCACTGGTGGAAATGCGATTCAACGAAGGCCAGGGCCGAACGACGGCGAACACCGGCACACTCGGCAAACTCGCAAAGCAGGTCCAACTGACTGCCGAACGGCCGGCATGGTCCGGCAATGCCCCTCCTGGCGGCGGCCCGCATTGTCTTGATTTCGGCAGCAGTACAAGTAATTATGCCGTCGACTTCTCTGATGCCGCCGGAACGGCCCTTGAGGGACTCAAGTCATTTACGATCACCGCCTGGGTCAACCGCACGAGCGAAGACGAAGGCCCCGGCGGCAATCGCATCGTACACATGGCCGACACGCTGGGCTCAAGGGCGGGCATCGACCTGGTCGTCACGCGGGACGGGCGGCTCAAGATCGGCGTCAACGAATGGCCCGACGGCACCGCAGCCGCGAGCGATGCGGCCCTGATCCCGGCCGACCGGAAAGGCGGCGCCGGCAACTGGCGATTCATAGCCGTCGCGTACGATTCCACTGCGGCGGTTGAGCACGCCAGGTTCTATGTCGGCACGTCCGCAACCGACGCCCGATTGCACAGAGCTTTTTCCTACGATCGCGGTCCCGTAGGCCGGGGTGCGGGGGTATTGACCGTCGGCCACTTCAACCCGTCGACGCGCGGCAACAACCGCGACCGTATGTTTCGCGGACTCATCGACGAGGTGAGGATCTTCGGCAGCCGCATGGACGGATCCGGGGCGCTTTCCCTGGAACAAATCCGGACTGCACAAAAACCGGCAAACTGACGCAAACAGGGGATGCACTTTGGAGCTTGTTCGGAAACTAAAACAGCGGCACGCTGAGGGACGGCCCATTGCAGTGGGCTTGATTGGCTGCGGGCAGATGGGCTCGGGCCTGGCGCATACGATCAATAACATCGAAGGCATAGTCGTGCGGGCCATTGCGGACGTGGACTGCGCCCGTGGAATCGAAACGTTCCACGAAATGGGTGTGGCGCCGGACCGCATATGCCTGGCCGAGCGCATCGGGCAGATTGCCGACGCCTTTGCCGCCGGTCGAGTTGTGGTCACCGCAAACGCGGAGCTGCTTGTGCAGGCCGACGGTATCGAGGCCAACGTCGAAGCGACGGGCGTGCCGGACGTGGGCGCCCGGATCGCACTGTTTTCCATCGAACGCTGCAAGCCGATTATCATGCTCAATGTCGAGACGGATGTTACGGTGGGTGCGTACCTCAGCCGCCTCGCCCGCAAGTCCGGTGCGCTTTATACCGTGGCCAGCGGCGACGAGCCGGGCGTGTGCAAGATGCTCTTCGACCAGGCGGTGCTGACCGGATTCGAAGTGATCTGCCTGGGCAAGTGCAAGAACAATCCGATCGATCTCGAGATGACGCCCGAGCGGTGCCGGGATGAAGCGGCCGGCAAGGAGATGAACGCCAAGATTCTCGCATCGTTTATCGACGGGACCAAGACGATGGTGGAAATGGCCGCCGTCAGCAACGCCACCGGCCTGCTGCCCGATCGGCCGGGCATGCATGGCGCCAAGGTCGAGATTGAGGATCTTACCCGCGTGTTCGTTCCGAACGACGCCGGCGGGATCTTTGCGCGGCGCGGAACGGTGGAGTACTCGACGGGCAGCTTCGCTCCGGGCGTGTTTGCCATTGTCTACACGGACGACGCGCGAATCCGCAAGGATATGAAATTCATCACGCGGGCCGATGGGCCGTATTACCTGCTGTATCGCCCGTATCACCTTTGCGATCTGGAGACGCCGCAGTCGATTGCCGAGGCGGTCTTGCTGGGTGAGGTTACGGTCGCCGCCGAGACCATGCATTCGGAGGTGGCTGCGGTTGCCAAACGCGATCTGAAGGCGGGCGAGCGAATTGAAGGAATCGGCAGCGCGGACATCTACGGCCGCATCTACACGTATGCGGAGGCGCAGGCGCTGGGGGCCATACCGCTGGGCATTGCGGCGGGCGGCTTGGCGACGCGCGATATTGCCAAGGGGCAGGTACTTACCGGAAAAGTTTTTGAGCCGGATCGGTCGACCTTGATCTACAAGCTGCGCACGCGGCAGGATGCGATGCTCGCTGCGGAAGGATGCACGGCATGAGGACCATGAAAGCCATCGTGATCCGTGCGCCCATGGACTTCGGTCTGGACGACGTGCCCGTTCCGGCTTGCCCGGCCGGCGGCCTGCTGCTGCGGGTGCGGGTCTGCGGGCTGTGCGGTTCCGATCTGCGGACGCTGCGATGCGGCCATCATCGCGTTGTGCTGCCGTGGATCGTGGGTCACGAAATCAGCGGCGAGGTGGTCGAGGTGGGTGAGCGCTGCCATGGACCATTTGAAAAAGGCGACCGACTGTCCGTGGCGCCGCTGGTGTATTGCGGCACGTGCGATTTCTGCCGTACCGGTCGAAAGGAATTGTGCGACGGCTACAAGGAAATCGCGCAGGCGTGGCCGGGCGGCTTTGCCGAGTATATAGCGATTCCGGAGGAGGCGGTCCTGCGCGGGACGATCCGGCGGGTGCCGGAGGGGCTGGATATGGATCTGGCGGCGATTGCCGAGCCTGTGTCGTCTTGTGTCCATGCGCAGGAGAAGGGCGCCGCAGGCCTTGGCGATACAGTGGTCATCATGGGGACCGGGCCCGTCGGCTGTATTCACATCGCCCTGGCGCGTGCACGCGGGGCGGACATGATCATCGCGGCGGATATCAATGCGCATCGGCTGGAACATGCCGCTCGCTTTCGGCCGGACGCCGTCGTCGAGGCTGGACGGGACGATTTCGGCCAGGAGATTCGCCGGCTCACGGCTCTCCGCGGCGCCGACGTTGTGATCACGGCAAATGCCTCGCCCCACGCACAAGTCCGGGCCGTGGAGATTGCCCGCAAAGGCGGGCGGATTCTGCTTTTCGGCGGTTTGCCGGAGGGCCACAATCGCCCGGGCATCGATATGAACCTTGTTCACTATAACGCACTGCACCTGATGGGCACGACGATCTTTGCTCCAAGGCACCATCAAGAGGCTTTAGAGTTGCTGGCCGACGGACGCATCGACGGTCAATCGCTGATCACGCATCGAGGCGGCTTGGAGGATTTCGCTGAAATTGCCGCAAGGGCCCTGAACGGAGAGGTGTGCAAAGCGGTCATACGGCCATGAGAGGACAGCATGAGTGAACCAGATTATCCTGCACCGTTTCCGATTACAAACATCGCGCAGATCTGCGTTATCGTCCCCGATCTCGATGGGGCGGTGGCGAACTATTGGAAGATATTCGGCATCGGCCCCTGGAAGTTTTACACGTATGGCAAGCCGCTGGTCAAGCGGATGACGCGGCACGGCCGGCCCTGTGAGTACAGGATGCGAGTGGCGCTGGCAAACGTGGGGCCGATGCGAATCGAGCTGATCGAGCCTGTGGAGGGCGACACTGTCTACAGTGAGTTCGTCGCCCGGCACGGCTACGGCGTGCACCACGTGGGCGTTCTGACCGAAAGCATGACGGATTCACTCGAGCGGGCCCGTGAAGCGGGCCTGGAAATGACGCAGGACGGCGCCGGTTTCGGGCCCGACGACGACGGGCATTACGCATATCTGGAGACGGAACACCTCATCGGTACTACCATTGAACTGATCGAGCGGCCCAAACGCCGAAATCCGCCCGAGAAGGTCTATCCACCCGATCCTGAGCCCTGAAAAGTCCGGTGCGGTGTGCCGATATTGGATGTTTCGACCTCTTCAGATCATTGCAGTATACATGAGACGAGGCAATGAAAGCGATCATTCAAACATCTTGGCCGTTCTGATTGCATCTCGTCAGTGCGCTGACCGGGCAGGCCAGGCCGCTGGGGCATGACAACCAATAGAGAGGAAATGAAATGCAAAGACTTCAGAAGCGAAAGACTGTCCCTGGCGGATTGCGGCCGAATCTTTTTTGTCTGCTCATTGCCTTTGTTTCGCCGGCGTGGGGCACACGCGTCATCCAACAAGGCCGGACCGCACCG
>JAWLHD010000380.1:0-4639 GCA_041690555.1 Anaerohalosphaeraceae bacterium | reverse complement strand
GGCACGATCGGGGTTAAGAGCGAGCCCGACAAGGGTTCGGAGTTCTGGTTCACTGTGCGTGCAGGTGTTCAACCGGAGTGCAAACGGTCGAGCAGGAAACCGAGTGAGGTTTGTGGTCGGAGGATTCTAATTGTTGACGACAACGCAACGAATCTTGAGATTCTTTGTGCGCGGCTGACGGCCTGGGGCGCCCAGGTTGAAGAGGCCTCAAGCGGTTCGGCGGCTCTGGAGATAATAGAAAACACGGGATCGCCTTTCGATGCGGTAATCGTTGACATGCAGATGCCGGGGATGGACGGCCTGGAACTGGGAGCGGCGATCAGGCGTGATGATCGATATGCGCGCACCTGCATGATCATGATGACGTCGCTTGGACAGCAGAACGGCAGCGACAAACTTGCGGCTTGCGGGTTCAGCGCATGCCTTACGAAGCCGGTGCGTCCCTCGGAATTGTTCCAACGGCTGACAAGGGCTTTGGGGGTAAGCAAGAATGCAAAGACTGAGAAAGTGAGTACAATCAAGGACGGGGAGCAATTCAGAATCAAGGGCACGGGACGCATTCTTCTGGCTGAGGACAACATTACAAACCAGCAGGTGGCGCTTGCGATGCTGAAGAAGCTCGGCGTGAAGGTCGACGCTGTCGCCAACGGAAAGGAGGCCATCGAGGTACTGCAAATGATCGATTATGATCTGGTTCTGATGGACATCCAGATGCCTGAGGTGGACGGCATGGAGGCTACACGAATAATCCGCGATCGACAATCGAATGTGCGGAATCATGATATTCCGATTATCGCCATGACGGCGCATGCGATGCAGGGAGACCGGGAGAAATGCATCAGGGCAGGTATGAACGACTATATTTGCAAGCCGGTGAGCGCAGCAAGTCTGGTTGAGAAGTTGATGCAGTGGCTGCCGATCCGGGACGAGAAGTCGGCTTCCGGTACGAAGCCGGCCTCATTAGAGGACGAGGCGCCGGCGACGGAGTCCGGCGAATCGGGCAGCGACACACAAGACGCGCTGGTTGAGGATTCGGACGAAGTATTCAACTGGTCGAGTGTCAGCGAACGCGGCATAGGTAAGGAGCTTATTGCGAAGATTATACCTTCTTTCCTTGAAGACAAAGAGGAGCGTTTGGCAAAGCTGACTGTCGCAGTAAAGGACGGCGATGCGAAGTACGTTTCAATTCTGGCGCATGCACTCAAAGGGGGTGCCGCTAACGTAGGGGCGCAGCGGTTGTCGAATGCGGCCGGTCGGCTTGAAGACATGGCCTCGGACGGCGACCTGTCGGATGCCCAAGCCTCTATTGAGCGGATAAGAGTTCTGTTCGATGAGTTTGAGACATGTTTCAGGGGGCGTGGCCTTGATGCATTCGATAAGGAAGCTCAAGGGAACGAATCGAGCTCCGCGACGTCGGGTGCGAATACGCCGATCTTCGATCGAGAAGGCTTCCTGGATCGGCTGATGGGTGACGGCCAGGCGGCTCAGATGGTGATAGAGGTATTCCTCGATGATATCCCGAAACAGATCGCATCAATCAAAGAAGCCCTTCGGGTATGCGACACTGAGACTATACAGCGCGTCGCCCATACTATCAAGGGGTCGGCGGCAAACATCGGTGGCGAGGCCATGCGCGAGCTTGCCGGTGAGATCGAGGAGGCTTGCCGAAAAGGTGACACGGCGTTTGTTGAAAAACACTGGCCGGCACTGGAAGAACAATTCGACCGTCTTTGCAAGTCGATTCAAGAGCAGCAGGAGAGACCGCGTCGGCAAGACGAAGACGGTTAGAGCATTGAGACAGTCGGGGGAAAGTCAATCAGCCAGCGCGTCCGCTGCATCGGCGCACCTACAGTCCAAGAAGCACTCACTGCGGTGCGGCTGCCTGCCGGTTGCGGGCGATGAGTGAACCGTCGCTTCCGAATCGCAAGTACACATTAAGCCGTTAAAGGCTAATAAGGCCAAAAGAATTCTATCTTTCACGTAAAGCGGCATCCTCTTTTCCTGCTCCCTGCCGTGTGTCTTGCCGAATTCTGACAAGAATCCTTGAAATTACGGCGCAGATTTGGCAGTATAGAGTGTGGTTCCACAGGAAGTTTGCGGTAGCCCTGAGGGAATACTAAGTGATTCTTAGAGCTTTTGATATGGAAAGAGGAAATCCAGTGAGCAATGACAGCGGCACGATATTTACGCGGCGTCGGTTTCTGGCACATGGTGCGATGGCGGCAAGTGCGGCCGCGATACCCTGGTTCATTCCATCGTCGGCGCTGGGACGTGCCGGAGCCGTTGCTCCCAGCGAACGTATTGTCATGGGCGGTATTGGAATTGGTGGTCGCGGTTCCTATGATCTGCAATACATGTTGACCGAGCCCGATGTCCAGTGGGTTGCCGTATGTGATGTTCTCAAGGGCAAGTGTCAGGCGGCGAAGAACCTGGTGGACAACAAATACGGCAACAAGGATTGTGCTGCCTACGGTGACATGCGCCAGTTGCTGGCTGAACGGACGGACGTGGACGCCGTGTTGATTGCCACGGGCGACCGCTGGCATGCGCTGGCTTCTGTTCTTGCCATGCGGGCGGGCAAGGACGTTTACTGTGAAAAGCCGGCATGTTTGACGATGGCGGAAGGGCGGGCGGTGGTTGAGACGGCCCGCAGGTATGGGCGGGTCTACCAAACAGGCGCCCAGCGGCTCAGCGAGCCGCATCATGTGTTCGCGATTGAAATGGCGCGGTCGGGCCGATTGGGTGCGATCCATACCGTTTACGCTGACTGTCGGTGGCGAGACGGACTGCGTCACGACTGGCTGCCGGCCGAGCCCGAGCCGCCCAAGGATCAGTTGGACTGGGATGTCTGGCTCGGGCCATGTCCGTGGAGGCCGTACAATGCCGGCTATATCAATGGCGGAGGATGGTATCGCTTCTATGACTTTGCTACGGATGTGGCGATGTGGGGTGCGCACACGGTGGCGCAGGGTCTGGCGGGACTCGATATGACAAACGTTGCATCCATCGAGTTCGAGTTTGAGAAGCCGGATGCGACTATGGTTACTCGGTTGTCGAACGGAGTGAAACTGGTGTTATTCCGAGTGGCCGGCTCGGTCTGGGAGCCATGTGAGTATTGGCGCGGCGCCTGTGGCGAGCGGTTCGATGGTCCGGAGGGCTGGGCGGCGGCCGCTGACGGCTATTCGTCGCCGGATGTATCGTCGCCGGCGCTGATGGTCGAATACAAGAAGGTGCTGTCGGACTACACTGCCCGCACACAGAGGCCCTTAAACCACGTGCGAGATTTTCTTGATTGTATACGTTCGCGCAGACCCACTGCGGCCAATCCGGAGGTTATGTATCAGTCCATGAACATCTGTCTGGCTGCGGACATCTGCGAGCGATTGAAGCGTAATCTGAAGTTCGATCTGCTCAGGGCGGAGTTTGTCGACGACCCCGAGGCGAATCGGATGCGGTCGCGCGCGATGCGCGCCCCTTATGCGATCTGATTTGAGACGAGGCTGTTGACGGCCCTGCTGTAAATCGCCCTTCAAAAGGCGGGTCGTAAGACTGTCTATGTCCTGATATTTTCCGATATGTGAACAAGGGGCGATCAATGCCGGCCCCTCAAGACCAACGGTTGTCCGATCCGAATTAGTAATTTAACTCTGATCTTCTTGCAATACACATTTGAAGAATGTAAAGTAGGCGCGGATTTGTCCGAAGGTTGATGCGAATACGGAGAAATACCGTTTTGGCAACAGTTGTGAGATATGGGCGGTGAAATCAGTATAGTGCCCGACAGGTCATGGAAGCACCGTGGCTGTCGTTCATAACTTGTTTAAAGACAATGATTTGGGCGGTTAGCTCAGTCGGCTAGAGCGCCTGCCTTACAATTTTTTTCGAAAAATGCGTCATTTCGCAACCGATGCGTTTCCAAGGACTTACGAATAGGCAAATACCGTCTGGAATGCAGATATCGCATCTTCTGGTTGTAGTCTGGTTGTAGTAAATCAGGGGCTATCTAAGGTGATCTGGGCTCGTTCTTCAGAGTAATATCTTCTTGGGACTCACGATTCTGACAGTCACGCTTACATTTCCGTAGTTCGCACAGAAAACGATATCTTTGCGTGATTTCTTCACATTTGCCATTTTGGACCATTTGGGGGTGGCGTGTGCCTCGTAGCCCGGTGACTTGCTTCGCAATTCCCTTCACATTTGTGCCCAAATCTGAAATTTGACCCCCTGAAAAAGGCGCTGCCGTTCCGCGAAAAGTGAGAGTTCGACATCATCCTTTGCCAGAGTAGGCGGCAGAGGAAAGCTTCTCTTCCTGCCTTGCAGCGCCGTAGGCCTGGGCCATTTTTTCGGTGGAGGGAGACAGATAGACAGAGGTCGTTTTGAGACTTCGGTGGCCCACCTGCTTCTGAACGATGGGCAATGGCACGCCGCGGTCCACAGTGTAGTGCATGATATGACTGTGGCGAAGGGAATGGACTGTGAACATGTGCAGGCTCCTGCCGCGACTGTCCTGGCCATAGACTTGCTGCAGGCCGACCCTTCGAACGTATTTCTGAAAGATCTGACGGATTCGATTCTCCGTGTAACAGGTATTCCACCTTTTGCGGGGGGGTAACTGGTGGGCAACGGCCAGGGGAATCCG
>JAWLHD010000379.1:0-4640 GCA_041690555.1 Anaerohalosphaeraceae bacterium | reverse complement strand
CTACGATCTTCTGGGCGATGCATCCGCTCTGACGGGTTTTTCGCTGCAGACCAGCCGGCCGGATTTCAGCCAGGTGCATGCACGCACCAGGGACTACATTGACCGGTCAGTCGCCGCGGGCAAGCCCTGGGTTGTCGCGTGCGACGAGCCGGGCGACGCCAGCTACGCACTGGTGCCCGACGACGTGGACCCCACCCGCGACGATGCACGCAAGAACGCGCTCTGGGGCAATATCATGGCGGGCGGCGCCGGAGTCGAGTGGTATTTCGGCTATAAGCACCCGCACTGCGACCTGCGGTGCCAGGACTGGCGCACGCGCGACAAGATGTGGGACCAGAGCCGCTATGCCCTCCAGTTCTTCGAGCGCCACAAAATACCCTTCTGGGACATGAAATGTGAAGATGAGATGACTGCCAACACCGAAGACTACGTCCTTTGCAAGCCCGGCGAGGTCTATCTGGTCTATCTCAAGCACGGCGGCAAAGTAACCGTCGACGTCGAAGAAGGCTCATTCGCCTGCGGCTGGTACAATCCCCGCACGAGCGACGGGCTCGAAGGCCTGCTGAATCAAAGTACTGTAGCCGCGAAAAACAAAACCGAACTGGCGGCGCCCGACGGCAACGACTGGCTGCTCGTCATACGAGGGCGCGGCAAGCTTAATCTGAGCTCGCCTCAAACGCCTCGCCCCCTGGCGCCCGGCGCCGTACCCACGGCCGAAGGTGCGTTAGTGCTCCAGGCTGTCCAGCATTTTGAAATCATCCAGGGCGGCGGTTTTGTGCCGGCCTACAAGGACCAGGCACACCAGGCTCTGGCCGTCAATCCGGATCAGCACAAAGACAAATTCGCCGCCGCACAGGCCGTCTTCAAAGGCGAACCGGGCGCCTACGATATCACCCTGACGACGCTGGCCGAGACCGACGGTGAATCCACCTATAAAATCATGATTGACGGCAAGATCATCGGCGAGTTCACCAATCCGCAGACAACGGTCGACTACAAGCCGACTCACAAGACATGGAAAAAGGTCGCCGTCGGCAAGGACGCCAAAATTCGCATCGAGTTCAACAGCGCCACCAACGGCAAATCCGCTCAGGGCGATCGCAAATCCTATGCCCGCGGCCGCTGGGTTGCCTTGACGCTTGTGCCGGTTACCGCCGATGCCGCTGCCAAAACCGCCGCAAAACCCGCGGCGAAGGCGGCAACACCGTCCGTCAAAGCCCCAATGCCGCCGCAGGTCGGCCTTGCGGGCGCCGACGTGACATTCGAAGAAATAAATGGCATCGTGGCCGTCGAAGCCGAAAACTTCATGCGGCAGCAAGACACCCAAACGCGCGCCTGGTATATCCACACCACCCGGAAGACATCCGAAGTCCTGCCCGACGGCGACGGCAACCATGCCGCAAACGCAAGCGGCGGCGCGTATGTTGAGGTCCTGCCCGACACCCGAAGGACCCATGCCGACAAGCTCATTAACGGCGAGAATTTCTCAAACGAACCGGGCAAAATCGCCATATTATCATACCCGGTGCGCTTCAATACGCCCGGGCGCTACTATGTCTGGGTCCGTGCTTTCTCGACCGGCTCCGAAGACAACGGCCTTCACGTCGGCATTGACGGTACATGGCCCGAATCCGGCCGACGGATGCAGTGGTGCGAAGGCAAGAACTCATGGTGGTGGGAAAGCAAGCAGCGAACCGAGGCCGAACATTGCGGCGAGCCGCACAAAATATTTCTCGACGTCGACGAACCGGGCATGCACATGATCACTTTTTCCATGCGCGAAGACGGTTTCGAGTTTGACAAATGGCTGATGACCAGGGATCGCGATTTCAAACGGCCCGCCGACGCCGGACCGGCCCAGCGGCTCTCGAAGGTATGATTCCGGCGGACGGCGAGCCTTTGACAAAAGCAGCGACTAAAAGGTGTTGATAGCGCAGTAAGGCCTGCGATGTGCGGAGCCTTGCGTTTGCCGTGCGGGTGCATGTGTGCCGTTTTGGAGGACAGGAACCCGCAAGGCCTGTTGAAGAAAGAGGAGATTGCAGGCGGAAGCTGCATGTCCGCCCGCGCGTCATGTTAGGAGCAGCCCGTGAAGTATCATGTCATTAAACGTATCCCGTTTGTGCTGGAAAGGAGAGGCCCTATGGAAAAGTTGATCAGAAGAAGAATCATGGCCATATTGTGTATGGCGGTGCTGTGTGGACCTGTCTTGACGGTCCATGGCGACTCACTGTCGGGACTGCCGACCATCACGGCGGCCGGAGGTGAACTTCTCAGCCTGACGTACAAGGGAGTTACATATGTCGTCGCCGACGGTGACCTTACGCTGGGAACGACCACTCGGTGGTACGTAGTAAACGGCGTCGAGACACATTGGGTCGACGGCGCCGTGTGGCCCCTGGGAGAACCCCGTGTGCAGACTGCTACCGTCCAGGGTACGGCGGAGCCCAAAGATGGGGATATCGGCGCCAAGGCGGACAACTTCATACTCAACGTCGGCACAAGCAACAACATTTCCTCGCTGGACGGAATCAATTTCCAGGAGACGGTTTTCCCCTATCGCAGCAAGATGTTTTTCGTCCTTGAGCGAGGCGGAAACGATAATGGCACGGTACAGGCGATTCTCCCCGGCGGCCAGCTCGGACCGGAATTGAAACTTACCGCAAACGGTGAACCTTATGCCAACACCGGAGTCAGCGTCAACGGCCAGAACGCCTTCGGATACGTCCTCGAAACAGACGTGCCCGTCATAGGCCTGCGAATAACCGCCTCCGGCCATGACGCTTTCAGCATTTCGACTCCGTCGCGCCGGGCGTGGCCGGTTCCCATCAATCCCTTGCCCGACCAGAAAAACGTCGCCTCCGAGACGCTTTTCGAATGGACTTTCGAGGGCGAGGCGCTGGTGGACAGGTACTATCTGTACCTCGATCAGGACATGGGCCTGATTGCCGACCCCAATGCACTCAGGGCGGGCGACTACGACATCTTTGCCCTTGAGGTTCTGCCGGGTGAATCGCCTGATCCTTACGCGTCTCAAGTCATCAGCGGTATCGCCGAAGAAACCGTCTACTACTGGCGAGTCGATACGCAGATACTTGAGCCGAACAATGCCGATCCCAACGGCGCTTACAGCACCGCGATAGTCGACGGCCTCGTTTGGCGTTTCGAGGGAGTCTCAAACATTCCAGAAATAACCGCCCAACCGCAGGACCAGTACGTGTTGCCTGATCCCGATACCCATGTCCTGGCGCCCGACGCACAGGCGGCGTTTACTGTCGGCTTCAGCGCCGGCAAGCCCGTCCAAACCTGTGAATGGATGAAGAATGGCGAGGCAATAGACATCGACGGTGTCAAGTACGTGCTGACGATCGACGTGACCGATCCCGGCGCGTCTTGGACAACCCTGACAATCCACAATGCCGACAAGGCCGACGAAGCCGCTTATTCTGCGAAGATCACCCTCGACACCGCCACCCAGGGCGCCGCCGTCAGTGACGAAGCCAAGCTGTACGTGTCGTCGGACATACTGGTGCACCGCTGGAGTTTCAACGGCGATCTATCCGATTCGATCAGCGGCGCCGACGCCGTCATCGTCGACCCCGCCGACCAGAACATCTGGCTCGAGGCCGGAGAGCTGGTCTTTGGCGGGCGCATGGCCGCGGGCGACAACATGAGTTCGGGCGATCCGAACCTCCACTATGTCGACCTGCCCAACGGCATCATCTCCGCTTTAGGCAATCACGCCACCATCGCCGTGTGGTTTACGCGAGACGCGGCTTTGGGCAGCGACACATGGGCAAGGCTGCTCGATTTTGGCCTGCCCACCACCAACGCCGAGTATCCTACGCCGGAGAGCCTCGAAGGCGTATCAAAAGGCGGCAATGAACAGGCTGCTTACGTCATCATGACCCCGAGCCCCGCCCGCTTCCAGGGCCACGGCCCCGGTGAAAGCGCGATGATAATCGCCGGAGCCCAGCCGGCCGGCGAGGAAATCTGCATGATCGGCTCGTGGAACAACAGCAGTTACGACCTCTACATCAATGGCGTCAAGGTCAACAGCACTCCGCAGACGACCGCTATGAAGCTTTCAGACATCATCGATCTGAACAACTGGATCGGCCGCTCGCAGTGGATAGACCCGCTGTTCATCGGTTCCGTAAACGAACTCCGCATCTACGACATACCCGTGACCGATGCATGGGCCAAGGCCATTTACGAAGCCGGTCCCGACGGTGAAGCGGTCAACCTCAACCCCTGCATGGAACTCAAGGCTTTCGACTACAACGGCGATTGTGTGGTGGATATGCAGGATTTCGCCATCTTTGCCTCCAAGTGGCTTGAATGCGGACGGTTGGTCTGTGATTGAGTGCGGATAGATTACCTGTAATGCGAATAAACGGTTGCTGAAAAGGAGAGGTCCTATGGAATCGGTATCGAATACAAGAAAATCATGGGCGGTCACATTGTTGTGCATGTTCTTCATGCTGATGCAGTGTCAGATCCGGGCGGATCTGGTGCATCACTGGAAGCTTGACGATAATGCCGCCAATGTTGCGGTAAACGAAATTGCCGGCGGGCCGAATGGCTCTATCGGCGCGGGCATAACCGTCGAACCGGGTATGGTCGGCAACGCCTTCCGTTTC
>JAWLHD010000378.1:0-4643 GCA_041690555.1 Anaerohalosphaeraceae bacterium | reverse complement strand
CCGAATCAATCTACAACCAGATCCCAAGCGAGGGCTTCGTACATATCCGCGGCAAGAGCGAGCTATACCAGAACGCCCTGCAGATCGTCATAAACGATCTCGTGGTAGTTGATGCCGCGAAGGTCAATCTCGCCGACTACATGCCGCGGACCGACAAGGATGTCAAACTTATGTTCCAGGAACTCGGGCAAATGCTGGCCGCCATCCGCGACCCAGCCCTCGGCGCCCTCGTCGCGGAGTTCCTCGCCGACACCGAACTCATGCGACAGTTCTGCACCGCGCCTGCCGCCATGCAGATGCACCACAGCTACCTCGGAGGTCTGCTCGAACACACCCACTCCATGATGAAGGTTGCCACCGCCATCCTGCCCAATTACCCTAAGATCCAGGCCGACCTCGTCCTGGCGGCCATCTTCCTCCACGACATCGCCAAGACCAGTGAGCTTTCGTACTCTATGGGCTTCTCATACACCGACACCGGCCAGCTCCTCGGCCATCTCGTCCTCGGCGTACAACTGATCAACGAAAAGGCCGCCATCGTCGCACGGAAGGGAGCCCCCGTCGACAAGGCCGTGCTCGACAACCTCCTCCACATCATACTCAGCCACCACGGCTGCTATGAGTTCGGTTCGCCCAAGCTGCCGGCCACCGCCGAGGCCTTCATGGTCAGCTACGTCGACGACCTCGACGCCAAAATGAACCAGGTCACCACCCTCATCGACACCGACCCCGGCGACGGCAACTGGACCGCATACCAGCGGCCCCTGGAGACCAAACTGTATCGCCCTCGCCCGCTTTCTCAAGACGAATAGACTTGCAAGCATCCATGTTGATACGCGCCCGCTTCGCAAGTAGCCCTTAAACACAAATCCTGTGCACAAAAAAAGACCCCGCGGGCGAGACTGCCGCCGGCGGGGTCTGAATGAAACCTTCAGATCAATGTTTAGTTAAACGGCCAGACCTTGAGGTACTGCTCCGCAAGCACAGCCAGGTCAGCAAGATTTATCACGCCATCGCAATTCAGGTCGGCGCAACCCGTACACGTATCATCACCTGTGATGACAAAGGCCATGTCCAGTGATTCCGGATGCAGCGGATGTCCGTCCGGATACCGCAGCTCACGCCATGTCATCTTACCAGTCAGGTCAACAACGCCCATGACAGAATCGTCGTTGTAGTGTTCCGGCCATCGTCGAGTCTTCCAGCCAAACTCGCCGCCCTCGGCCATCACCGCCACGTCAAGCCAATAGACCATCGGACGTTCAGGTGAACCCTCCTGCAGGAACGCCTCATCTTTGGGTATCCGGATGTCCACCTGCCAGATGCGGTGATCACCAGGCCACTTGAATTCGCCCGTATACGGATCCCACCAGTGCTCTCCCTCATCTACTGCCGCATAGAATCTTTCTGCAAACTCGCCCGGCCCGAAATCTCGCTCCCACAGCAGCTTGTCTGGTTTGGAGTACTCATTCTCAGGGTCTGTTCCGCCCGCTCCAACCGGATCGTCGGAGTGAATGCTGAGGCGTATACCGGTGATTTCACCCTTCTTGTCATCTTTCCACGAACCCCAAAGATGCACGTCGGTGATCCAACCGAAAGACGTACACTCAAAATCATCTGCCAACACGCGAGGTATGCCGTCGCTGCCGTCGACGCGAATGTCAATACCCATACGCGTAACATCGGGCCGCTGGACCCACTTTATGTCGGGGTTGCCGCGCACCAGAATGAGATAGTCCTCAACCTCACCGCCGTCAGCGGCGCCGTCGAATCTGCTCACCGGCTGCGTGGCAAAACGAAAACGCCCGTAGGTCCTCGCGTTGGGCTGCGCCGTAAGAGGCACACCGAACACAAGCGTGTTGACCCCCGCGCTGATAGGCAGACCGAGGAATACCTGGTCAACCGGATCGGTCCAGTCGCCGTCTGCGCCAAAATCAATCCACGCCGACAGGAAGCCGGCTACCGAAGCCTTAACCTCAACGGTTGCCGGTCTGCCCGCGCGCAGCGGCCATGTGACAAACTTCACTCCGTCTTCATCATCACCCTCTGCGTCCGTATCATCGCCGTCGGCCGCAAGGGTGGGCTGACCGTCATGCTCGGCATCTATGCGATCTCCCAAAAACACTTTGGGGTCGATCTTGTGGCGCGCCCCGTTGCTGGCAAGCAGCGTAGGATATCTGTACAACTTGCCGTCATCAGGTGCATCTCCAAAATCGTGGTCAGGCTCAGGCATGGGCTCAATGATCACCTCATGGTCTTCTACTTCGCCGTCCATCGCAATCCCCACGGGCGGCAGCCCCCCCTGTGTACTGATGCGGAACCGCGCGAACGTCTGCCCAACAACCGATGCCGCTGGCGGCGTCACCGCAATCGGGTGAACGCCCGCAGGCAGAAATCCCCCAAATATCCGCTCCGCCGGCTCCTGCCACTGCCGATCTCCGTTCCAATCGATCCACGCATCCAAGACGCCGCCCGCCCCGCCGACCTCAACCATCGCATGGCTGGTCGATCCGATGATAAGAACCGGTATCTGAGCACCGTCTTCATCATCGTTGCCGTCGTTATCGTCGCCCATTGCCGACGGGTCGGGCTGTCCGTCAGCCTCTGCGTCGGGCACATCACTCGCATCGCCCAGCCACGGTCCACCTATCAAATGCCGCGCACCATTGCTCGCCAGCGTCGTCGGGTAACCGATCCCCGTCGGGTCCTCC
Source organism: Anaerohalosphaeraceae bacterium (assembly GCA_041690555.1). Classification (GTDB taxonomy): domain Bacteria; phylum Planctomycetota; class Phycisphaerae; order Sedimentisphaerales; family Anaerohalosphaeraceae; genus JACZKQ01. The sequence continues at coordinate 1,932 of JAWLHD010000378.1, read as the reverse complement.
GGCGCATCGCCGAAGTCCAACCTGGGCCCGGACGGCGTCGGTATCAGATAATCCTCCGTCTCACCCCAGGCATACCCCTGCTGCGGCCCCGACCCGCCGAACCCTAAGCCCCCCACCGTCGGTTGCCACGGCTGTTCGGCAATCGTAATTCGCATCCAGATGTGATCTGTAGGATGATCGATCGGCCCCAAAAGCCAGTAAGCTGCAAATGGCGGTGTCGTTATGACCTGCATCCCCGGCCCCAAAATCGGAACCACCTGGTTCTGCACCGCCCATTCCGGAACCGCGACACCCTGCGGACACTGCAGCGTGTCGTCCCAGTCGCCGTCCATGTTCCAGTCGAACCACACGTTCACAAACATCTGAGGCACAACCGGATTATTCACCGTAACCATGTACTGGAACGTATTATTTGGCTGACACCACTGCAAATTCAGCGGCAGCATAACCCCGTCGTCGCCCATGTCCAGGTCCGGCTGATCCTGCAGCGGAACAATATTGTTGACGCCATCCATGTCCGGCCCCATATCAGCCTCCGTCTCGCCCGTAACCAGCGGCCCCAGGTGAATCCACTGCGGCTGCCAGTGAATCGGACCATGCGGCGGCGAACCAGCGGCGTAAACCGTGGGGAAATTCGCTGGAACCTGAGGCGGACCGCCCGGAGGATATGCACTCATCGGCACTCCCCATGAGTTCGTGCTGTCCGGAGCATCCCCAAGGTCGTGCATCTGTCCCTCGTGCGCCTCATGAAAATGCCACGTCCATCGAACATCGGGCTCGCCCGCATTATTCACAAACTCCACAGCCTCTCTGACCAGAAGAAAACCACCCGGCGCAATCGTGATCGGCTCCGCCGGATGCGGCATGGACGGATCGGGCAGCTCAATTTCAAAGAACACATCAAAGAAGCTGTCCACCATGAACGGCCCTTCCAACGGCCGCCCGTCCTCCACGACTACCGGTATCCACGGCAGCAACTCCTGCCCTCCGCCAAGACGCAGCATCTCGAACAGTACTTCGGGCGAACCCCACTCCTGCAACTCCTCCCGTGTCATAGCCACGACGTCCATCTGCCGCAGATACCCGTTGATGCCTTCGGAAATGCCCCCGATTCCACCGCCGCCGCTGTCATTGCGAACCTGCAACCGCTGCGGCCGAACCTCGTCCTGAACATCGAACCCTGGAATCAGAACGTGTCCCCGGTTCTGCCCTCCAAGTGGTTCGCCATTAAATGTCCACCATCCCACAAGCTCGATCACCAGGTTGTGGCACTCCACGTCGAACAACAGCCCAAGGTGCAAAACTTCGCAATACCTGTACTCCGCACCCGACCAATCCGCCTTGAAGAAGAAAGTATTCTGGTCCGGATCGCCCGGGTCGGGCATAATGACGTACGCGAACTGGGTAAACCTGTCATCGATGTGCAGCGCCAGCACCGGCGGCTTGGACCACCCGCCCCCCGGCGGACCCGACTTCACGATACCCTCCACGTGAAAATCGTTGGCGATCGTCCCCCCCGTCGGGTCGATATCCATATGAACGTCCGCGTTCCATCCCGTCAACAGCGCCAAACCCGGCGACGCCATTAACACCAGAAATGTAAAGAAAACACCAAAGCGCACACCACTCGTACTCATGGCCGACATCCTCCAAGAGATAGGTTTGCCACCACACGTTCGCGGCGCGTGTGAGCTATGTCAGGTTTGGAAACTGATCGCGGCCTCCAACATTCCGCGCTCCTCGTTCTTTTCCGATGCAAACCGGCTGGCGAGTTTCAGGAATGATACCGCCACACCGATCCAAAGACAATCCAGAATGTACGACATGTGAAAGAGTTGCATTTCTCGGCCTCCTGATGACAATTCCCCTTTGCCAATTCGGCCACAAGTTGCAAAATTCAAAGTGCATGCCAAGTATACCACCTCAAAGCAG
>JAWLHD010000377.1:0-4647 GCA_041690555.1 Anaerohalosphaeraceae bacterium | reverse complement strand
CCTATGCGTCGATGATTTTCGTCATTACGGCGGTAACGCTCTCGCTCCCCCTCGGTGCGGTAATGGACCGCTACGGTGTTCGGCGAATCCTTGTTCCATCTCTTTGTGCGTTCGGGGCGGTACTCGGGTCGATGTACTTCTTTACGCCCCATGTTCCTCATCTCTATGGCGCGTATTTCCTGCTTGGCGTTGCCGCCGCCGCGACGCTTCCCAATAGTTATACGCGCGTTGTCGTGGGCTGGTTCGATAAGAACCGCGGTCAGGCTCTCGCCATCGCTGCAACGGGCACGGCGCTCGGCATGGTGGTCCTTCCACCGTTGTTCACGGCAATTCTTCAGAGTTATCACTGGCAGGGTCTTTACGCAGCAGCAGCGGGCTTTGTCCTTCTGATAGCCCTTCCCGCTGTCGCAGGGCTTCTTAGGGAAAATCCCGTTGTCGAGAGTGGGGCTGCAACCGAAGGAGCAATTTTCGGGGGGCTCCGGGTTGCGGCAAAGACGCAAGTCTTCTGGGGAATGACGGCAGCGTTCACACTCCTTGGTTTTGGCACGGTCGGCCTTGTCCCTCACATCGTACCGATGTTGCAGGACATGAATGTCGACAGGATGACAGCCGCATACGCGCTATCCGTATACGGGGTCGCAGCCGTTGTGGGTCGACTGACGTGCGGATTTTTTCTGGACCGGTTTTCGACTCCTGCGGTGGCGATCGCGGTTACACTCAACCCGCTCTTCGCATCTGTTCTGCTCGTTTTCTATCCATCAGAAGGCATGGGCCTGGTTGCTGCGGCGTTGATTGGAATTGGCGCGGGGGCAGAACTGGACCTGATGCCATTCATGATCAGCCGGTATCTGGGCTTCCGTTCGTTCTCCCAGATTTACGCGGTGCTGTTTGCCGGGTTTTACGTGGCCGCAGCCATTGGAACTGCAGCGCTGGGCTTCTGGTTTGACAAACATGGAAATTACTTCGTGGGGTTGGTGTGCACAGCCTGTGCGTGTGCTGCAGCGCTCCTGATGTTCGCGCGAGCCAAGCGCTACCCACATGCTTCTACGAAGCCCGCTCCTTGTGCGGCCTAGCCCGAAAAAAGGGGTCGGTGCGCTACATGTAGAGCTAATTTTGACCATCTAACTCGGGAGACATCGCAATGAGTGACGAAAATACAGCGCGCCAACTGATGCAGGATTGGCTGGATGCTGCTGCGGCCAGCAACATCGATTGGTTCGAAGAGAACCTTCTTCCGCAGTTCTCCTACCTCAACGCCGGCGGGGGGCGTCTGGACAAGGAGGGGATCAAGGCCGCGAATGCCGTTGCCCGGACATCCTATGAACTGCATGACGTGGAAGCCCATCGGATCAGTGACAACGCCTTCCTGGCGATCGGTCGCTACACCGGAAGGGGGACAATCCCCAAGGAGGTGCCGGTGAGCGACGACATGCGTAACAGGTATGTCGGTGGCGCAAAGCTCCAATATTCCCAAGTGTGGATGAAGGATGGGGAAAAATGGCGTTGCCTCATGTTGCAGACAACACCCATCACCTGAAGCGAGCGCTCAAGGAGAAGGACTCATGAAAGAGCGTAACGTAACGCCGGAGCAAATGGAGCACCGGATCGGTCGCTTCAAGAATCTCGATGTTCTGGCCTCCCAGAAAACCCGTATGCCACTGGAGGTCCAGGATATCATCTATGCCCGGAAACTGATGCCCGTGGTAACGTTGGACGACACCGCCGGAGCGAAAACACCGTTCGGTAACGTTGCTCCCATTCGTGGCGCAGGCGGCATGACCATGACCTATGCAGTCTGTCCGCCAAACACGGGTCCATCCTTACATCGTCACCTTCAGACGTACGAAACATTCACCGTCATTCGCGGGCGTTTCGAGTTCAGCTGGGGTGAGGACGGTGCAAACAGCGTCATCCTGGAACCTATGGATGTCATATCAGTCCCGCCCGGGGTCAGCAGAGCCTTTCGCAACGTTGCGGATGCCGAAGGCGTCGTCCAGGTGATCATAACCGGCGGTGTCCACGATATGAATGACGCAGAATTTCCTGCAGCTACTGCGGAAAAGATTAAAGCGCATGGCGAGGAGTACTTGGAACAGTTCAAGAATGCCGGCCTGAATTTCACTTCCTCTGAGGCCTGACGCCCACGCGGCAGCGCCTGATCGCCATTGGTCAGCCTGACGCGTAACGAACTCTGAGAGGTGTGTAGGCCATCAAGGTACTCAGCGTTCAGTTCGCTCTTCGGCCTGTTCAAATAAAGGATCCCGACAATGCAATGGAAGTTTGCCATCAAAGCACTTTGGACAATTTTTCTTCTGAATTTGTCCGTATTGCCTCTCCATTCCGAAGAGATTACGAGCCCGACTTTGCAGGATAAAGGCGTCTTCGCGATTGTTGGCGTCAATGTCGTCCCGATGACGGAAGAGACTGTTCTGGAGAACCAAACGGTGCTGGTGCGAAACGGCCGCATTGTCAGCATTTCACCGAGTGGCGAGGCCCCGCTTCCAAGGGAGGCGGTAAAGATCCCAGGAGGTGGAAGGTTTCTGATTCCGGGAATGATGGACATGCATATCCATATCGGTTTTCCCGGCAGCGATGCGGATATTTCCGAAGACGAGGAAGCGAAGCTGACGCATGATGAGCTATTCCTCTATATCGCCAACGGGATCACAACCGTGCGGAATATGCGCGGCGATGAACACCACTTGGATTTGCGTTCAAGAATCGAGGATGGAGCTCTGATCGGGCCCCGCATCTTTACCGCCGGGCCAATGGTGGATGGCGACCCGCCCGTCTGGCCTGCCGGATACAGAATCCTCTCTCCCGGCGAGGATGTGAGAACCTTCGTTAAGCAATACAAGGAGGAGGGGTACGACTTCCTGAAGACCTATTCAAACCTTCGCCCCGAGGTCTATGAAGAGCTTCTGGCAGAAGCTGAACGGGCGGGCATGCCCGTCGTGGGTCACGTGGCAACGGCTGGAGACGTCACCCTTTCATTGGAATACCACAAGTCCTCCATTGAGCATCTGACGGGATACGACCGCGTTTTGCAGCCGGAAGGAGGCGCGCCGCTTGCCACCTACCCGTATAGCGGCTGGCCGACCATAGACCAGAGTCTGCTGGCCATATGGGCGGAAAAAACGGCCGAAGCGAAGGTTTCGGTTTGCCCTACATTGGTCACTGTAGAGCACCTGGGATCGGACTTTGGTGAACCGGACTTGCGTGCCAAGGTTCTGGGGCGCCGCGGCATGGAGTACGTCTCGCCAATCCGGAAGCGGTTCTGGCGACATTCGCCGCTTTACAAGGAAGGTAGAGCAGAATTTCGGCGCCTGTTGAGGGCGGGTCATGAGAATCGCAAGAGAATGGTGAAAACACTGCACGACGCCGGTGCTACGGTACTCGCGGGAACCGATGCATCCTCTATTTACGTGATGCCAGGTTTTGATCTTGCAACCGAACTCGAGAATTTTGTCGAGATTGGCTTGTCCCCATACGCTGCTTTGGCGTCTGCGACCAACGTGCCTGCAAGATACCTCGGACGGGAAGGCGAACTGGGTGTCATTCAGGCTGGCGCTGTTGCTGATTTCGTCCTGATCGAGGCTAACCCCTTGGAAAACATCAGCGCGGTGCGTGATGTTGCCGGTGTGATGGTTGGAGGACGCTGGTTCTCTCAAGGAGATATATCGGAGCGGCTGGAAGAAATTCGGGCCTACAACAAGTCGATTGAGGATCGTTTCTAGAAGGGGGAAACGTATGATCCCCTAACGCTAGATTGTCTAGTTCCAGGAGTTCGGCCGTGACATGGCCCAAGCAGCTCTCGTTTGACGTATCGCGGTTCTTCGCTGCCAATTATTTTGAAGCCCGCGACAAGTTCCGGGCGGCTTGTAAGGGGGAGGGCGTATTTGTCGAATCGTTTCTCAATCCGCCTGCCGGCCCTGGTGGTCGGGAACTGACAACCGATACGGCCCTGTTCGGTCCGGCGGACGCCGACAGACTGATCGTCGTTGTGTCGGGGACCCATGGGCCCGAGGGACTTGCGGGGTCCGGATGCCAGGTGGGCTGGATCGGGGAGGGGGGCTCGCAAGCACTCCCACCCGGTGTCTCGGTGCTGATGGTCCATATGCTAAATCCCTGGGGTTGTGCGTGGGGCCGCCGGCAGACCGAAAACAATGTGGATCTCAACCGGAATTTTGTCGATTTCTCCGGACCGCTTCCATCGAATGCCAACTACGAAGCTATTCGCGAAGCGCTCACCTGCCCGGAACGGGAAGGCCCTTTGCGCGAGGAGGCGGAGGAACGAATCCGCGTCTTTCGTTCCCACCAGGGGGAGCGATCATTCGCTTCCGCTCTTTTTCAGGGGCAGTATGTGGACCCCTCCGGGATCGGCTTCGGGGGACAGGCGCCGAGTTGGTCCAACAAAACCTTTCATAGAATTCTGAAGCGATATGCAGCCAAGGCGAAAATGGTTTCCGTCATTGATCTTCACACCGGTTACGGTCCCTTCGGGTGGGGAACTTTGCTGACCACAATGGATGACGGCCGTGAGAGCCTGGAACTGGCCAGGGCTTGGTATGGCGAAAGCCTCGTGGCCCTGAAGGCAACGCCGGAAGGCGTGCCTTATGACCTGGTTGGGGATCTGGGGGCAGGGGC
>JAWLHD010000376.1:0-4651 GCA_041690555.1 Anaerohalosphaeraceae bacterium | reverse complement strand
TGATGCTACTTGTGGGCATAGTTATCAGTGCGGTGGCGGCCTTTGTCGCAGAGTACAAGGGTGTCGGCAAGTGGGACCTGGGCGCAATTCTGAATCTCCCTGAGTACATGAATGCTGTTTTTTACGTGTCGCTGATGACGGTGGGTGTCGGTTTCATCGCCGGGCGCGGGGGCGCAAGCTTCATTATTGGCGGCTATGTTTGCTACTGGGTGCTGGCTCCGATTCTGCACCAGAAGGGGCTGATACCGCCGGCTGAAACATTCACCGATCCTCGTAGCGGGATTCCTGCTTATCTGCAAATGGAATTATTCCGTCCGGTGGGAATCGGAATGCTGATCGGGGGCGCTCTGGCTGGTATTGCGCTGGCGCTGCCGCTTATCGTAAGCGCGGTGCGAAGCATGCAGTCGGCCGCGAGGCTGAAGACGGAACATTCGAAGGATGAGATGCCGATCAGCCTGCTCTACGTGGGTATTGTCGGGGCTACAGTGCTGCTGTTTGTGATGGCGATAGTCAGCGCAAGGGAGATCGGCCTGGTCAGGGCGGGCCTGATAGCGGTACTGGGTACGCTTTGGGTATGGGCGGCGGGTGTCATCTTGTCGGAGTGCATCGGGCGCACCAACTGGTCGCCGCTTAGCGGCATGACGCTGATCGCGGTGACTATATTCATAATCGTGGCGCGCAAGCCGGGGTCGGAGACCGGTGACGCCGCGGCGATTGTCGCGTCCATAATGGTCGGCGCGGCGGCGTGCGTGGCGATGAGCCAGGCGACGGACCTGATGCAGGATTTGAAAACGGGTTATCTTGTCGGAGCGCAGCCGAAGAAGCAGCAGATCGGTCAGTTCCTGGCGACGTGGCTTGGGCCGATAGTGGTCATTGCGCTGATCTTCGTGCTTCATAAGGCGTACGGTTTTGCGGGAGAAGAGGGGGCAGGGGAAAGGGCTCTGCCCGCCCCGCAGGCGAATGTTCTGGCTGGCATGATCAAAGGCATCTTAGGCGGCGAAGTGCCGATGGACAAATATGCGGCGGGAGCCGGACTGGGCGCGCTGCTGAGCGCCAGCGGCATAGGCGGTCTGGGCATACTGGTGGGGCTGGGATTCTATCTGCCGTTCTATGTCGTTCTGACCTACACGATAGGCACAATCCTGCGGCTGGCCGTGGATCGCTTCAAGGGGGTGCGATTCAGCGAGGAGGTCGGTATCCCCGTGGCCGCGGGATTGATTGTGGGAGAGGCGCTGGTGGGAGTCGGTTTCGCTTTGTTCCATGTATTCAAGGGTATCGTGTCATGAAGAAGGCTGGTTATGTATTGATTGCCGCAGGTTTTCTGGCCGGCGCGCTTGTATCCGTGCTTGACCAGGAACGCGTTGCGCCCTGGCCGCTGGTGAGCGCGCTGGCGGTGGGATTCGCGGGTGTGGCGATAGTTCGGCTTGGACGGAGGCGGGCGGCGGGCGGCCAGGAGAAACTTGCCGCCGACGTGGAGCAGCTCGGCGACCTGCTGGATCGCGTCGTCGCCAATGCCGGAAAGCTGCGGGACGAGTGCAGCGCGATCAACGCCTATGACATGCGTCACCACATTGATTCACTTCTTGCGGCCGACGTGCACAGTTTCGCCGACGGTCGGTACAGCATTGCCGCGGCGGCCGGGTTGGCGGCGTACGCCGAGATTATGGGCCACTTCGCGGCGGGCGAGCGATACCTTAACCGGGTGTGGTCGGCGTCAGCGGACGGCTACGTCGACGAGGTAGCCGTCTGCATAAAGAAGTCGCACGGAGAATTCGCCGCTTCGCTGCGGCGGCTGCAAAGCGTGTCGAGGTCGTCCGATTCACCTACTCAATAAAAACCGCCGCGTACCAGTTCTGCGGCTGGCTTTCGGTTTGCAGCGTCTGTATCGGAAGGTTCAGTCTTTTGACGGTGGCGAACACGTCGATGCCGACCGAGTGAAACGCCGGTCTGGCCATCTTTGGATTTGCACATTCAAGCCCCCTGCGGCAGGTACACTCGGCACACAACGCACAATCGCTCAAAGAAAAAGCGAAGTAGTACCCGTCCAGAAAAGCCTGTCGCTCGATTTCGAAAGACGCCTTCTGGGCAACCTTCTTGTCGCTTGAGTGGACGATCAGTCCCCATGAATACCTCAGCAGTATCCGCTCGTACTGCCAGGGCAATAAAGCTTTTGGGCGCGAAGGACATGTGTGATTCTTCCCCCAATCGCCGCAGCCGTACATGCACTTGAGAATGGTCCTTGGATCGAACACAATATCGTCGATCGCCAGGGGCACGACATTTTCGGCGCCCAGCGACAAACCCAATTGCATGTAACGTTTTCTGTCGTCGACCAGCGGCACAGCACCTCGGTCAGAACTGCTTTTCGGAACCGCCATAAATGAGCTGGAGGCCTCCGATGTTCGGAATGATGGGCAACAGGTTCTCGAACGGTCTGAAGGCGTCGGACCAATACACAAAGAAAGCCTTGCCCATGAGATAATCCCTTGGAACAACGCCTTCGGTGTAGCGGCCATCTCCGTTTCCAATCCCTTCCGTTGCCCAGAGCCGACTGTCAAGACTGCACGGACTATTGTCTCCGCAGGCGAAGAACTCGTCGGGTCCGAGAGTGAAAGGGTCACCCTCAGCGGCTCGCAGAATTCGATCACTGATGTAGTAAATGTCTCGGTAAAGTCCTATGTGCCACAAGGTAAGGTCACCGGCGCCAAATATCTTTGCGACAGGCACAGCCCGGCGGGATCTGTCATCCACATCAGGAGGGTATGATCCGAGATCGTATCGGAGCGTTTCCCCGCCAAACGAGAGTACGAGCTGATGATCTACATTGGCGAACTGAAATCGGCGGGCGCGACCGAGCCGCAGGGGGTCAATTTGACGGCGAGCCAACTCGGCAAAAACGCCATTCTCCATTTTTCCAACAGTCATCAGACCCGTCAGATCAATGGCGGCTCGATACTCTATGCCATACTTGGCCAGGGCGGCGCCTATGATGCCTTCTTCACCGTCGCCCGTGACGTCGAATCGCACCATGAGGTCGCTGCAGATCGGCTGCTGATAGTGCTCGCTGCCGTCGTTGTAGGCATATGAAGCGCGGAAATCGTTCCCCACACGGTCGTTGTACAGCAGCCAATTGAGTTGGTCGGGCGGGCTGTCAAGCGCAAAGACCGTTGGCCCCCTGGCGTTAAGATCCCATGCCGAGTTGGCATCATTCTCAAAGGGCTGTCGCCACTGGCGATTGCTGCCGGACGAACCATCTGTCGTCGGCATGACGCGGCCGTGCCGGAGCGTCTGGTAGTTGTTGTTGTAGATGGGCATCCACAGTTCTTCCTGGACCTTGGGCGGCTTGCGTGCGATACGCCCGTCAATGTAAATGTCTCCGTCGATGATCTCGACAGTTTCATTCGGCATCGCGATCAGACGCTTGATATAGTTCTCACGCGGGTCAACGGGGTTCTTGAACACGATTACATCCCATCGTCGGGGCGGCAAGAACTGGTAAAGACACTTCAGGACGAGAATGCGGTCGCCGTTGGAAATGGACACGCCCATGCCCGGCGGCAGATTGTAACCGCAACTGGAGCACCGAGGTGTGGGCACAGACCATGAATCGCCGCCGACATCGTACGGAAAGCCGCAGCGTATGCACCGCAGGTGATAATGCGACCCTCGCAGCGTTTCGGCCATGCTGCCGGTGGGAATTCTAAAGGCCTCGATGACAAAAGCACGGAAGACGAACGCCAGAATAAGCGCCGTAACCAAAAGTTCCATCGTGTTGGCGATTCCCTCGACGGCAGCACTGCGGCGTCTCAGGGGGTACTCACTCATCTGCCGGGGTTCTTCTGTCATCTGCAAGTGTCATGTCTCACAAAAAGATTCGTCGGACGGCACGTTGCTTCTCAAGGTGCACCGCCATATATAATCTTGATGCCGTCCACGGCCGGGATATTGAGGAATATCTTCAAGAACCGTGTGAGTTGGTTTCTTTCCATGATTCGCGCCAGCGCCGAATCGTTAAACGGCTTGTAGGGTCCCGGCCAGTAGACGAAGAAGGCCTTGCCGACCAGGTAGTCGCGCGGCACCGTTCCCATGCGGTACTCGCGCCCGCTGTTGCCGATGCCCGGAGAGTCCCACCAGCGACTGTCCAGGCTTGCCGGGGTGTTGTCTCCAAGGACGAAAAACTCATCATCGCCCAAAGTAAAAGGGTCTTGCTCGGCGGCTCGCAGAATCGGCGCCCCGTCCGCGGCGGAAATGGTGATGTAATGGATGTCTCGAAAGACGCCGACGTGATACAGTTTAAGGTGTCCCGATCCCAGGATTGCCAGTCGCGGCATGACTTCGCGAGGGTCGCCCGCATCTTGCGGTCCTGTGCCAAGGTCATACTCCAGTTGGACGCCTGCCCATTCTAGTCGCAAGACATGGTCGACGTTGGCAAATCTGAAGCCTGCAGTCGTTGGGGCATCGGCGTCAATGCTGCGAGAGGCCAGTTCCTCGACAAGACCGTTTGCATGCACCTTCTCTATTCGGAGATTGTCGCCGTCAATGACCCAGCCTCGGTATTCGATGCCGTATTTGGTCAGGACAGCACCCACCCTGTCGGAGGCATCAGACCTTTGTACCTCAAATCGCACCATCAAATCGCTGCAGATCGGCA
>JAWLHD010000375.1:0-4670 GCA_041690555.1 Anaerohalosphaeraceae bacterium | reverse complement strand
CAAACATGGTCTGGTTCAACTACCGCCGCGTCCCCGCAGCCGCCCTCGCCAAACAGATCATCACCGAAGACAAGCTCGGCCGAGTCTTCCACTACCGCGCCAAATACCTCCAGGACTACACCATCAGCCCCGACGTCCCACAGGGCGGCGACGCCCTCTGGCGTCTCGACGCAGCCGTCGCCGGCAGCGGCGTTACCGGCGACCTCCTCGCCCACTCCATCGACATGGCCACGTGGTTCATCGGCCCAATCGCCTCCGTAACCGCCATGACCGAGACCTTCATCAAAGAACGCCCCATCGCCGGCCAGCCCGGCAAGGTCATGCCCGTAACCATCGACGATGCCTGCGCCTTCCTCTGCCGCTTCGAAAACGGCGCCCTTGGCACCTTCGAATCCACACGCTACGCATGCGGCCGAAAGAACCAGAACACATTCGAAGTCAACGGCGAACACGGCTCCGTCGCCTTCGACCTCGAAACCGCACACGAACTCGAATACTTCGACCACCGCGATCCCGTCGCCGTCCGAGGCTGGAGAACCATCCAGACCTGGGACTCCAAACACCCATACATGAAAAACTGGTGGGTCCCCGGCTGCGGTATCGGCTACGAACACTGGCACATAAACACCCTCGCAGATTTCGTCGAAGGCATCGAAAAAGGAAAGAAAACCTGCCCCGACCTCCGCGACGCACTCAACACCCAATACGTCTGCGACGCCGTCCTCGACTCCGCCAAAAAAGGAACATGGCAGACAGTCAAAAAAGCATAATCACACAACCCAGGGGCATCCCGGTCGCGACCTGCCGGGATGCCCATACTTTTTCGCCCACAGGTCAACTGGGAGAAGGCTCATGAAAAGCACGGTCCTGATCTTAACCGCAATACTCGCCGCAGCCTGCACCGCTTCAGCTCAAACCCCCAAACTCTTCAAAGCCGGCGCCGCCGCAAGCAACATCACCCCGCCCCTCGATGAACCCATTGTCGGCGGCTGGAACTCGCCCCCAGCCGCCCACGTCCACGACGAACTCTACGCCCGCTGCCTCGTCCTCGACGACGGCGTCGCGCGCCTCGCAATAGTCCTCGTCGACAGCCTCGGCGTCTCCCGCGAAATCCTTGATGCCGCCAAACGCCAAATCCAGGAAAAGACCGCCATCCCCGCCGACCGCATCCTCATCGCCGCCACCCACACCCATTCCTCCATCCCCGCCCGCGGCTCCGGCGCCCCCTCGACGCCTACCGTCCCCGGCGAACCCCAACCCGGAATCGGCAGCTACGGCGCCTTCCTCATCAGCCGCATCTCCGACGGCGTCCGCCGCGCAATCAACAACCTCGAACCCGCCCGCATCGGCTTCGGCCGCGCAGAAGAACCCGCGCAGGTCTTCAATCGCCGCTACCTCATGAAACCCGGCACGCCAACCCCCAACCCGTTCGGCGGCGTCGACAAGGCCGTCATGAACCCCGGCCAGGGCAACCCCAACATCCTCGAAGCCGCCGGCCCAACCGACCCCGAAATCGTCTTCATCTCCGTCCAGTCCCGCGACGCCCGACCCATCGCACTCCTGGCCAACTACTCCCTCCATTACGTAGGCCCCGCCGCTGGACCCGTCATCTCCGCCGACTACTTCGGCGCCTTCGCCGACCGCATCCAGCACCTCCTACACGCCGACCGACTCCACCCGCCGTTCGTCGGCATCCTCTCCAACGGAACCAGCGCCGACATCAACAACATCCCCTGGCTTGAGAAACCGGCTCAGCGATACAAGCCCTACGAAAAGATGAACCAGGTCGCCGACGCCGTCGCCCAGGCCGTCCGAAAGGCCCACGACAACATCACCTTCCAGGACTGGCTCCCTCTCGACGCCCGCCGGACCGAACTCGCCCTCGCCACCCGTAAGCCCACACCCGAACAGCTAACCTGGGCCCGCCAAATCCTCGACAAACCTGAAGACGCCCCCAGATACCACACCCACGAACGCACCTACGCAAACCGCGTCCTCGCCCTCAACAACGCCCCAGACACCACCCCCGTCGTCCTCCAGGCCATGCGCATAGGCGATCTCGCCGTCTGCGCAATACCTTTCGAAGTCTTCGCCGAAATCGGCCTCGAACTAAAAGCCAAAAGCCCCTTCCCCCAAACCTTCACAATCTCACACGCCAACGGAACCCACGGCTACCTCCCCACCGAAAAACAGCACGAATTAGGCGGCTACGAAACATGGCTCGGCACCAACCGAGTAGAACTCCAAGCCGCCGACAAGATCACCCAAAACCTCCTCACCATGCTGAAACTACTCCATACCACCGTTCACACGGCGACCCCACAGTAAGCGAAATCCGGCTTGTCACAAAAACGTACAACGCATAAGCCCTTGCTAAACAAGTACTTGTGACTTGTTGCGCGGCATGTGTCAAGAAATTTGAGTTTTTTATGTTGACGTGAAGTCGAATTGTCGAATAACATAGCGTACTAAGCTAAGCAAGCCTGCATCGCTTTCAAGAAAGGTGAGCCATGAACATTTGTAAGTACCTAACGGTTAAGAGGACGGCTGAGATTCTGGGCGGCGGGCCACAATTGGAAGGCGGACTCGAACAACTTGCCAAGAGCGGTGCCATAAGGTCGGTATTACTGCCGGGCACGGACATTCCCCTGATTGATCTGGATAGTCTGTGGCAGTATTTAAAACAATGTCGTTCAGAAAGCACAGCACGCGAAGGGGCGGCTGCGGCGGCACCGGCAAACCGACAGCAGTTAATCAGCCGCGTACTGGCCCTTGTCGACGAAATCGGACACAAATCAGTTAAGCGGCAACGCTGGATTAATCTCGTAGGCCGTTCCACTACAAATCGCGTTTTTGCGCAACTCCACCTGCCGAAGGCTTCGCGGTCGAGAGAATTCGATGGCGTGTTTCTCGTCTTGCCCAACCGCGATGACTTCGATCTTTCGGGATATGAGGCTTTTGCGGCCGATGCCTCTCTCACGGACTTGGAAGGAGATTATGGACCGAATGCTGATTGGCTGCGTGGAAATGGAGTCCGAGGCACCACGAGTCCGGCCAAGATTTTCCACTTGCCCCTAACCCTACTTAGTCCTGACAACCAAGACCAATGGAGCACGCTGAAAGACCTGCTAATAATCGCACAGAGAAAACGGGGCTAACCTCCTATGAAAGGACAAGAAGATGGAATGCATCAGACAAATCATTGAAACCATCCCGCAAGGGGCTTTCTTCGACAGTCATTTTGTCATCGACCGCATGATAAAGGACTGCTCAGATGACTATCTTAATTTCTGCGGCCAGTTCAAAGGCAGCAACATTACCCTTACCGCGCACCAGCAGATAGGTCATCAGATTGCCAAATTTGAAGGCCAACTCGTACGACGGCAGCAAAGCCAGTCATGGTCGACGAACATTCACGGCAACGGCAGCCCCTGCGCGCTCTGGACGCGCATCTAAGGCTTCGCTACGCGAAGAAGCATAGCTCTCAGGGTGCGCAACCACTGAGGCGGCAGTGCTGGGCCACGCGATACGATGTACTTGGAGCCAGCGCCTCCGCATGCTATAATGCTTTGTGAGCGGCTACCGTTATCCGCATGGTTGTGTGAGAGCTTAGCATGGTCCGCCAGTTGCGTCGAATTCCATGTTGCCGACAAGATCACTTAAAACCTCCTGACCATGCTCCAACAGATGCACGAAACCGAAACATTCGCCGCCGCAAAATGATGATCAAGCGTATGCAAGTCCCAACAGACAACAACGCTGCGATGAATCGCCGGAGCTTTCTGCGGCTGTCAACTTGCGCCGCGATCGGCGCTACTGCCGTCTCTGACGCCGCCAACAAAGACGTAGCACACCCCGCCATCCCTATGCCCTGCGACCCCGCCCGCTGGCAGAAGCACGGCATCGTCCTCGAACCCACCGAACTTTGGGAATCCACCGCCGTCCAGAACTTCACCGCCCGCGCCGAGCCCCTCGAAGGTAACCGCTGGCGCCTCTGGTACTCCGCCTGCGGCGACCGCCGCAACTTTAACATCGCCCTCGCCGAAGGCGTCCCCGGCCAACCCATGACAAAAACGCCCGCCGTCCTCACCCCGGGCGAATCCGCCGACGCCGACCTCGCCATCGGCAATCTCCCCGCCCACTGGCGACCCGTCCAGCCCGTCCACATCCGCCTCCCCTCCGGCCGACACCGCCTCTACTTCTGGGCCCACGGTCCCCACGTCCTCCGCTACCTCGCCGCCGAAAGTGACGACGGCCGCCGCTACCGCGTCATCGACCCCCTCCGCCCCGTCCTCTACCACCCGAACGACCGCGCCGCCTTCGGCGTCCCCTCGCCCGACGGCGTCCAACTCCGCAAGCGGCCAGACCCCAACCGCCCCGCTGACGAACCCCCCGCCACCCAGCGCCTGATCTCCAACGACGCCACCAACATCTACCAGCTCCCAGACGGCTCCTTCGAGATGTACTCCGTCGCCCTCGTCCCCGTCCCCAAAGACCACCCCGCCTACGTCCCTGAAGACAACGCCCCCGGCCTCATCCGCGTCATCGACCGCTACACTTCCGCCGACGGCCTCCACTTCGAAACCCGCCGCCGCGTCATCGCCCCCGACGCCGCCGACCCGCCGGACCAGCAGTTCTACTACCTCGCCGTCACCCACACCCCAAAAGGC
>JAWLHD010000374.1:0-4675 GCA_041690555.1 Anaerohalosphaeraceae bacterium | reverse complement strand
GACTGCCTTGCGAACTCCTCCACTATGAAAAGCGGCCGGTTCTTGGCCTGTACATACATACGTCCGACATATTCGCCGATTATGCCGATCACGATCAACTGGATGCTCCCGAACAGCACAATTATCCCGGAAAGCGAGACCCAGCCCTCCACCGTATCCCCCGACAGCCAGCTGACAGCGATGTATATCAAAAGCGGGACGGACAGGGCCGCGGTAATCAGGCCAAGCCAAGAGGCCAGACGCAGCGGCACGATCGAGAAGCCGGTCAACGCGTCCATTGTCAGCCTAAGCATGCGTCGCAATGGATATTTGGTCTCTCCGGCAAAGCGCTCATCGCGATGATACTCGATCGCGGCTTGCCTGAACCCGATCCAGCTGACCATGCCGCGGATAAAGCGATGCTGTTCGGGCATGGCGTTCAACACGTCGAGTGCGCGTCGGCTCATCAGACGAAAATCGCCCGTGTCCCTGGGGATATCTACCTCCGACAGCCTGTGGAGCAGGCGATAGAACATCGACGAGGACGCCTTTTTGAATGCCGTCTCTCCCTTTCGACTGATACGCTTGCCATAAACCACGTCATTGCCGGCATCCATGAGCGCCATCATTCGAGGCAGAAGTTCCGGAGGGTCCTGCAGATCGGCATCGAGGATCAGGATCCGCTTGCCTGTCGCGTATCGAAGCCCGGCCGACAGGGCGATCTGGTGACCGAAATTCCGCGACAGCAACACACCGGCGAACCTGCCGTCTTCGGCCGTGATCGCAACGATTGCCTCGCGTGTTCCGTCCGAGGAGCTGTCATCGACCAGTATCACCTCCGAAGTCCCATCAACATGCGCTTCGCAGACTTAGGTGATGCGGTGCCGCAGAGCGTCCAGAACCTCGATTTCATTGTAGCATGGCACAACCACAGATAAATCGACGGTCATTTCTTGCCCTTTCCTTCAACAGACACCGCACCAATCGTTTACCGCTTTTGACTGTTCGCAAAAATCTGGGCAGCGCACCTAAGAGGTTCTTTATTTTTCAATAGCTTGTGATTCGCCTTGAGCGTGTGATCAACATGGAGCCAAGAAATGTCCCGATCAGATATGAGCGACCTTGAATGGGAATCCATCAAATGTGTTTTGCTCAACAAGTCTCGCGGGGTGATCTTGTCCCGTTTCACTGGATACTCAGCCTGAATAGGTAACGCAGGATCAGACCGCGCCAGCGATGATCGACGGATCGTCCGGCCGAATATTTGCCAGCTGGAAAAACATTCCCGTCCAGATCAGCGCATCTCCAAATCACGGTTTGTCTTCGACACAGGCCCAGCCCTTTCTGATTCAGGTCCACCGGGATTACCTGGATCCAAGGACCGGCATGCAACGCTCTATAGAGCGGGGGCTGTCCTGGGTGCTAACTGGCGACCAAAAGCTATTCTTTCGTGCGCGATTTGCGTCCGGGAGACAAGTGGCCCTTCAGCTGATTATATGTGAACCCATGCAGCTTGCACAGATGACGCACTTCCTTGAGGGCTTCGGCTTTCTCGTTCTTTGCCACACGCTTTATTTCAGCTTCAAGTTCGGCCTGCTGCTTCATCAGTTCGTCTAGTTTGCTCATCGCCTGGTTCTCTCCTGTGATATTTGCCACGGATAATACTTGGTATCATGCCTACTGGTTAATCTCCGTACCTCATCACAAAAGAACTGACAATACATCCTTACACTGCGCATAAACGCAGTGGCCAAATGGATCCATGTTTGTGTCACCGGTCACGAGGCACGGTTTTTCGAGACAATTCAGAGCGCTTTTTCCATTGAAAGAAAAAGCATGGACAAACAAGACAAGCTACCTCTCCGTTCTTCCCTCGATCGCCGAGGGGGGTGCCGGTGCAGTTACATCCTCGGGTTGACGTTTTTCGTAGAAGGCATTTCCGCCTGTCGTGAGGACATAGTGCATGTTGTCGTAAGAGGGTTGATACCAGGCTGCATGAAAAAATCTGGCGCTCGCGATATCTGGGTGTCTTTCACCCCTGTAAACCGCCCGTGAGGCAGCTCGTGCAAGGGGGGCTGACCTGCCGTTCATTTCCCTGGTCATAACGCCGGGAGCGAACTGGTTTCTCTGGCTGACAACACCGCAGATCGTATCCGGAAAATCATCGGATTGAACACGGTTCATGACCACGCTCCCGACCGCGATCATCCCGTCCCGGCTGGAGCGGTTGGATTCGAAATACATGGCCCGTGCCATACAATCCATTTCGGTTGCGGACCGGGCCACCCGAGATGAGCTGCCGCACCCCGCCAGGACGCAGAGGATGCCAAATGTCAGGATGATCCGTCTCTTGGTGCAGGGTCGCGGCAAATTCAGGACCTTCCGAGGATTTCTTGTCGCTGATGTCAAACAGATCAGAGCTTTCCAGCAAAATCTGATGCAGACAAGAAGAACCTGCTCATACGAAAACGGCGGCCTGAAAGGCCGCCGTATATGCCGTTTATCGTGTCCATCAGGCTGGATTGACCGGCTTCAGGCGGCCTTTTTCACGGCATCTGTCGCCTTGTCCTTGGCTTGATTTGCCGTCTCCGTCACCTTGCTGGACAGGTCTTCGCGGGCCTTGGACGCGAACTCGGTTGTCTCGGTACCGAATTCCTGCGTGACGCCACTGAAAGACTGGGCCGTGCGCATGAAGAGATCCATCTGCTTTTGCACGAAGTCGCTATACGCCTTGCCGTAATCGGCGGGCTCGTCGTGCACTGCGGTGACCTCGCGCATATTCGAGAACGCCTCCTTGGCGGTGTCGGACGCGATGTCTGTCGACTTCGTGGCGGCCTCGACGGCGATCGAGGTCATACGCTCGTTCGCACTTGCCAAGGTCTTGAATGCTTCCTGGAAACCTTGCGCATCGAAGAGGCTCTGGATGTCGTTGGTGGCGGATTTCGTGTTCTGCTTGGCCATGTCTGGTCCCTTTCCGGTGTAACGGGATGTGTCGTGTGCTGTAATCTCCAAGTGATGCTGCGATGCAGCATTTACAAGGGGCAGGAAGACCGGCACAGCACAGAGATCGACGTTGATGACCGTTATCAATGCCGCCATCTTGCAAGAGACGGGGTGAAAGAAGAACACCCCGACGCGTGCAACCGCTTTCATCCACAAGCTGTAACAACTCTGCCTGAAGATTGACGAAATGCCCGAGGTCTGGCCGGTCGTCCCGCGCTACGCGCATCACGGCATTCGCCGCAGGATTCATGGGTGATATCTGATTTTCTATCGCATGGATGCTGGTCGGATCATGGTTCTCCACAGTCTCAACGGCACGATGGACTTCGAGACTATCCTTTTCTCCAACGGCTGATGGCGGTCATCCTGTCTGATCTTTCAAGTGGTCACCCGCCACATCCGGAACCGCCCCTGCCCTGTCAACTCCCGGACCAGGCCGTGCGCCTCGAACCAGGCGAGGTTTCTCTGGACCGCGGCACGGCTGGCACCCGTGAGCGCTTCGGCCATGGGGGCCGTCACCAGCGGCCAGCCGAGCAGAGCCTCGACCAATCGCGGTGGTGTTCGGCCCGAAAGATTTACAATGCGATCCCGGGCGGTGATCTCCCATTGCTCCAGCTGGTCGAGATGCCGCATCGCGCGGAGGATCCCCTGCCCTGACGCGTCCAGCCAGCGCCTCAGCTTGTCGGCGGGGTCACCTCCTCCGCGCAACCGGCCAGCGCCGGTCGCGGCAATTGGCACGAAGAACGCGCTCCCCTGCCCGTCGCTGGCGGACAGGCGCAAGGCCACCACCCCGCCTTCCAGGACATCGCCCTGCAAACCGATCCCCGACATCGGCCACAGGTGGAAGGCAAGACAGGCGCGGACGATCGGATGCAAATTGTCCGCCGCCTTCATGAGATCATTCCAGGCAGCAACCCTGTCGGACAGGGGGTCTTCCCCCTCGACCTCGTGCCGGTCGAGAAATCCCGCGAGATCAGGCTCCGGCCCCGGTCCGCCCGACAGGCGGCGAAACGTCCAGGCCGCGCGCTGCAAGGCCGTCGTGTCGTCACCGGCGGCGCTGATGTGCATGGCCTGCCACAAGCCCAACCGGTCCACGGAGACCCGATCTCCGGCCAACCAGCTGAGGTCGGAGGCTTCCATCAAGGCAAGCCGATGACGCCACCCCGCAGGGGCAGATCGCAGCCGTTGATCCAAGGCCCCGAACCGGGCCGCCACCCGGGCGAGGGGCAGCGCCTGCGCTCCCTGCGCCTGTTCCCAGGCCTCGATCCGGTCGTGCTCGCCTGGTTCCCCACGGGGCAAGGGGGCAAGCAGGTCGGACCCGTCCCCCGGAGGACCGGGAAGGAACCACAGGTCGTCTTCCGCGG
Organism: Anaerohalosphaeraceae bacterium; assembly: GCA_041690555.1. Lineage (GTDB taxonomy): Bacteria > Planctomycetota > Phycisphaerae > Sedimentisphaerales > Anaerohalosphaeraceae > JACZKQ01. The sequence goes on along the minus strand of JAWLHD010000374.1, from coordinate 329 downwards.
TCTCACCGTCACAGGGATGGGGGGCCGATCTATCGGATTCATTATCTATATCACACAGATGCTTTTTCATATGTGCAAAATACAAGGTTTTTGCATATCACCGAAGTGTTTTCTCAATACGCCGATTGGCCCCTTGCATCGGGGCCATCCGGATCTGTCCGATATGGCCGCCTCGTCATGCCCGGTGCAGGCAAACCAAGGAGATTCCGGCAAGACGGATCGCAGGACCCGGTCTTGCATGCGCTTCTAAACGACCGTTTAATTGCATGTTATGAAATTGCAAACAAAGCCAGACCCATGCCCCTGATCGGTTACGCGCGTGTCTCAAC
>JAWLHD010000373.1:0-4690 GCA_041690555.1 Anaerohalosphaeraceae bacterium | reverse complement strand
CTTGCCGTCCGTTCGGAATCGCACCCGTGTACCCTGGGAGCCTTTCCCGCTGACCGGCTGCACGTTGCTGATGTGAATCGGCCGCTCTATACGGATTCGCCCGCCCTGCGGATTGCGCTGCGACGGCCGCACATGCTTGTAAGCCAGATTCATGCCCTCGACGAGCACCCGCTGCTTGTCCGGCATTACTCTCATTACCCGCCCCGTCGATCCTTTGTGATCGCCGGCGATAATCTGAACCATTTCGCCTTTTTTTACGTGTCTTGCCATAGTCCGCTGCTTCCAAACTTTCGCTTCTATCTTGAATCGTCCGCCGCTTCAGACCACCTCTGCCGCCAGCGAGATTATCTTCATGAAATTCTTTTCCCGAAGCTCGCGCGCCACGGCGCCGAAAATACGAGTGCCGATCGGATTGCCATCGGCGTCGATCATCACTGCCGCGTTACTATCGAACCGAACGTAACTGCCGTCAGCTCGCCGAACCGGATACTTGGTGCGGATGATCACACACTTGTGAACCTTCTTGTCATCCAACTGGCAGTTCGGCAGATGCTTCTTTATCGCCACACAGACGATATCGCCAACCTTCGCCGTCGGGCGAGTGCACTTGCCAGGGCGAGAGCTCGTCTTACCCAGCACTTTGATGCACTGCGCCGTCTTGACGCCGCTGTTATCGGCTATGTTCAACATGGTTTCTTGCTGAATCACCACATGTTCCTTTACTCAATGATCCCTTTTTGAAGCACCTTCACAAGACGCCAGCTCTTGGTCTTACTGACCGGCCGACAGGCGGCTATCTCAACAACATCGCCTATACCGGCCTGATTATTCTCGTCATGCACGCCCAGACGCGTGCGCCGCCGCACGTACTTGCCGTAAACCGGGTGCTTTACGCGATAGTCGATCTGAACCTTGATGCTCTTGTCGCCGCTTCTGCCGACCACCACTGCGCGCTTCGTACTAAGTTGCTTTTTGTCTTCCATACGCCTTACAGGCCCTTCAATTCACGTTCTCGCATTATCGTCTTGACCCGCGCTATGTCCCGCTTGACGTTCTTCACGGCGTTTGTATTTTCAAGCTTCTCGGTCACCGCCTGCGCCCGAAGCGAAAACAACTGCTTGTGCAGGTCGTCCAGCTTCTCGCCAAGTTCGTCGGGCCGCAACTCTCGCATTTGAGACACCTTCATCGTTTCTCCATCAGGCAAGGGAATGTCTTCGCGTCACGAATCGGCAGCGAATAGGCATTTTGTGCGCCACTCGCACAAGCGCCGCCTTGGCTATATCTTCGGGCACGCCGCCGATCTCATACAGAATATTGCCCGGCTTGACTCTCGCCACCCAGCCCGCGATTTCGGCCTTTCCCTTGCCCATACGCGTTTCCAGCGGTTTGGCCGTATATGAATGGTGCGGGAAAATCCGAATATGCACTTTGCCTTCACGGTGCAGGTAGTGAGTCGCCGCAATACGGCCCGCTTCGATCTGCCGCCCCGTAATCCAATGAGTCTCAAGCGCCTGAAGACCGTACTCGCCGAATGCAACAAAATTACTCCGGGTCGCATTGCCCTTCATCTTGCCGCGCTGCTGCTTGCGATATTTAACTCGTTTCGGCATTAATGCCATTTTTGCTGCCCTCTACAAATATCCAACTCAGCTCGTTGCCGTCTGCTCTCCGCCGCCTTCGCCGCCCCCGGTGGAGGCTGGCCGACTCGCCTGCGGCGCCGCAGCGCCGGACCTGCGCCCGCCCTCGCCTCGCCCGCCTTCAGGACGACCACCCTCGCGACGCGGTCGCTGCGGACGGCGAGGACGCACAACCGGCGTAATCTCCTCGCCGAACTTGCCCTTGTAAATCCACACCTTGATGCCGATCTTGCCGTAGGTCGTCCGAGCCTCAGCCAGTCCGTAGTCCACGTTTGCATCCAGAGTATGCAGCGGAATGCTGCCCAGCTTCTGCGTCTCGGTCCGGGCGATTTCCGCGCCCGCCAGACGCCCGCTGCAGATTATCTTCACGCCCTTGGCCCCGGCGTTCATCGCGTTTTCACACTGCGCCTTCATTGCACGCCTGTATGAGGCACGTTTCTTGAGCTGTTCGGCAATCGCCTCACCCACGAGCTGTGCATCCAGAGCCGGTTCCTTGATCTCGATAACGTTTACGTTGATCTTGCGGTCGACGAGTTCCTCAAGCTCTTCTTTGAGCGTCTCGACCTCAGCTCCGCGCGGACCGATGACCATGCCGGGTCGCGCAGTATGCAGCGTCACCTTGACCTCGTTTCGCGTACGGGCTATCTCGACCCTGGAAACCGCTGCGTATGGAGGCTGCCGATTGAATCTTTTATCGATATACTGCCTGATCTTGTGATCCTCGACCAGGAACTCACCATAGTTGGCCTTCGGTGCAAACCACGTGCTCTGCCACCCTAAGGTGATTCCAGTCCTGAATCCGATTGGCGATGTCTTCTGACCCATAAGTAACCCGTCTCAAAACTCCGGTTCTCGGCCTTATTCTTCCGTCACTGTAATATGTATATGGCTGGCCTCTTTTCGGATAGGGTGCGCCCGTCCGCGGTCCTTTGCCATCCAACCCTTAGTCCCGACCCGGCGGCCCGCACCGTCTACGCGTGCCTCGCTTACGACAAGCCGTTCAACGTCCGCTTCCGCTTCGTCAGCGTTGGCAATCGCGCTCTGGAGAATCTTCTCCACCATCCGCGCCGCCCGCTTGTGCTCGAATTTCAAAAGGTCAAGCGCCTTTTGCGCCGGCCGACCCATGATCAACTCGGTTACAAGCCGCGCCTTTCGCGGGGCCGTCGGTGCATAACGATGGCAGGCCCGCCACTCCGATATCTCCACGGCCTCTACGCCCAATCCACCGGCCAGATGCTCAACATCCGCCGCCGTCGGTGCGGGCTTGTACAGACGCTGCTTCCAGTTGCGGATCGCGCTGGCCGCGTCCTCACGGCTCAACCCGCCGCGCGCCACGTGACCCGCCAGGTCGTCGACGCTCACGTCGCGCTTTTCACAAAGCTCACTCAGTTTGGTGCCGCTCAACATTTCACAAACCTTACTTCAAAAGACCAGGGATGGATGTCCCCAACGCCTATTTCTTGCCTTTTCCGCCGGAGTGCCCCTTGAAGATTCGCGTCAGCGAAAACTCGCCCAGCTTGTGGCCCACCATATCTTCGGTGACAAATACCTTGTTGAATATCTTGCCGTTATGCACCAGGAACGTGTAGCCCACGAACTCCGGTATAATCGTGCAGCTCCTGGCCCAGGTCTTTATCGGCTCGCGTATGCCGCTTTGCATCTGCCGATTCACCTTGACATACAGCTTCTCGTCGACGTAGGGGCCTTTTTTCTGAGATCGTCCCATGATTAGCCTTCAACCTTTGTTTTCAAATCCCGCTTGCGGCCTCAGCCGAAATCCTAAAGAACCAATTGCCCGCCGCGGTTGTTCTTGCGCCTGCGGATAATCCGCTTATTGCTTATCTTCCGCGGATTTCGCGTCTTTCCGCCCTTGGCCAGTACGCCGGTCGGAGAGCAAGGATGCCGTCCGCCGTTGGCTCGGCCTTCGCCGCCGCCCATCGGATGCGCCACGGGGTTCTGAGCCTTTCCGCGAACGTGCGGTCGGCGTCCCATGTGGCGCTTTCGCCCGGCTTTACCAATCTTCACGTTCTGGTAGTCCGAATTGCTCAGCGTTCCTATCGTCGCCCGACATTCGCTGCGGATCATGCGCATTTCCCCGCTGGGCAGCACCACCGTAGCCCAGTCGCCTTCGCGCGCCATCAGCCGAGCCGTGCCGCCGGCGCTGCGAACCATCTTGCCGCCCTGGCCGGCGGTCATCTCGATGTTGTGAATTTCAACGCCGACCGGAATCGCCGCAAGAGGCATTGCATTGCCCGTCTTCGGCTCAACCGACGCGCCGCTTTCCACCATTTCGCCCACCTTTATGCCCGCCGGCGAGAGGATATACCGCTTCTCGCCGTCGGCGTAGTGCAGCAGCGAAATGAAACAGTTGCGGTTCGGATCGTACTCGATACTCGCGACTTTCGCGGGAACCCCGTCCTTGTTCCGCTTAAAATCTATGATTCTGTAAATGCGCCGGGCTCCGCCGCCGCGAAACCGGACGGTTGTCTCACCGTGGTGATTTCGCCCGCCGCTTTTCTTTATCCGCTTGCACAGGGACTTCTCCGGCTTGGTGGTCGTCAGCTCGCGCCTGTAGTCGATCACCGAAGCGTTTCGCCGCCCCGCACTCGTCGGTCTGTAAATTCTAATAGCCATAATTCACTTCTTTCTAACTGTCAGGTGCAAGCCTTGCGGCGTGATCCCTAAAACAGATCTATATGATAGTCCTCGTGCAGTACGACAACCGCCTTCTTCCAGTTGGGCGTCCTGCCTATGTGCCTGCCCCGGCGACGCGGTTTGCCGAGATAATTGGCCGTGCGGACTTCCGCCACTTTAACATTGTACAGCCGCTCCACCGCCTCTTTGATCTGCGGCTTGTTAGCGGCCCGGTTCACCTCGAAACTATACGCGTTCCGCGTGTTGGCGAAGTGCATACCCTGCTCTGTTACCAATGGCCTGATAATCACGTTATAGTCATCCACGACGCACCCGTACTTTCAAACTCTTATGAATCCGCGTTCTCGCCGCGATTGAGCAGCGACAAACACGCCGCTTTCGTAAACACCATCTTCTGA
>JAWLHD010000372.1:0-4692 GCA_041690555.1 Anaerohalosphaeraceae bacterium | reverse complement strand
GCCTGAACAACAGGGCCTTCGACGGCCGATGATGGTGCGGTCGAGAAGCACCAGCTATCTGTTTTTAAACATTTTAATATGTCCATCGTTGCGCCTATGGACCTTAAAAACAAGGCGAAAACTGTCCTACCGTGCCTTGCTCTGTACGTTCTCATCCAATATACACAAGGTGTATAATTGGGTGGATACGTGATGTGAGCCAGAAATAGACTTTCAGCAACCTTTGTAAAAACCGCTCCTGCCGGGAAACACTGCGATGGCGGAGGGCTGTGGCTCTGGCGGCGCGAAGATGGAGGGGCGCAATGGGTACTGCGCGTAACCGTCCACGGCAGGCGTCGTGAAATGGGCTTGGGTGGTTTTCCTGCCCTCGGACTCGCCGACGCGCGCAGGATTGCTGAACGTTGGCGCACAGTGGCCGCCGCCGGCCGTGACCCTGTAAAGGAACGCGAAGCCGAAGAACGGGCCGCGCGGCGCGAAGATATATCGCTTGCTGTGCTGACCCATTACGCCTTTGAGGCCCGTAAAGCAGAACTGAAAGGCGACGGCACGGCGCGACGGTGGCTGTCGCCCCTGACTCTTCACGTCCTTCCCAAGCTGGGCCGCGTGCCGGTGACTGACCTCGACCAGCGCGACATCAGAGACACAATTGCTCCAATCTGGCACACGAAAGCCCACACTGCAAAAAAAGCATTGAACCGACTTTCAATCGTTCTGCGCCATGCAGCAGCGTTGGGCTTGGACGTGGACCTTCAGGCGACTGAGAAGGCAAGGGCGTTGCTGGGGAAGTCGCGACATGTGCCCCAGAACATCCCAGCAATGAACTGGAAAGATGTGCCCGACTTTTACGCCAGCCTTGAAGAATCGACGCCGACACATTTTGCATTGCGTCTTCTGATTTTGACCGGCGTTCGCTCTACCCCGCTGCGTAAGCTTCGGCTGGATCAAATAGAGGGCGATGTGTGGACAGTGCCAGCGGAGGTCATGAAAGGCCGTCGTGGCGCTACCGTAGCTTTTCGCGTTCCTCTGTCGGGTGAAGCCCAGCGCGTAATCGATCTTGCACGCCCGCATGCCCGCAACGGCTTTCTGTTTCCGAATACGCGGAGCGGAGTGATCAGCGACATGACCCTTTCGCGGCACATGGAAAGGCGGGGATTGGAGGCACGACCGCATGGATTCCGCATCAGCCTGAGAACTTGGATAGCCGAAGAAACTGAGGCGCCACACGAAGTGGCAGAGACAATGCTTGCGCACGTGACCGACAGCGGCGTTGTTCGCGCATATCGTAGGACTGATTATTTGGAACAGCGGCGAGCGCTTGCCGAACGCTGGGCCGAGCACGTGACCGCCGGCTCAAGTATAGTCCTGCCGCTACCCCGCCAAGCCTAAATGAAACGAACTGTAACGTCCGAAGAATTCTACGCTGTTGTAGATATTCTCGAGGACCGGGCGCGGCGTTTCTTGCTGCGAGAAAGCCGCGCCGGGCATGGCAATCGTGTGAGCGGCTGTGCACGGATGGGAGATAATGAATTTCACGGCCGCCTTGCCCGCCTCCGCGATCATACTGGCGCTTGTATAACGGAGCTTTGTAGGCTTTCGGAAGAGCAGCCCGAGATAGTGAAGTATGGCTCATTAGCACCGCACCTTGATGCCGCGGAGAAAGCATTAAACAGAAAGCAGTTCGCTCGATTGCAGAAGCGCACAATCTACAGAATGCTCATGTTATTACGCGACGCAACGGAAGACTTGCTCGACCTGCTGACCGTGGAGTTTACCGCCATCGCGGAACGGATCAATCCCGAGTTCCCCATGGACCTCCTGACCTCCGACGAAATCGAATTCGCGTTCCAACATGTTACCGAGGCTTCGCTTTTGGCAAGGCTACAGCGCGTGGACTATGAATTGCGCTTGATCCTCAATGAGACGATGGCCCTGCTGAAGGGTCGCTTCCATCCGACCCAGCGGAGTGGAGCATACGAAAAGCGGCGCGGAAGTTGGATAATGGCTCAAATGTTCGGCATGGCCGAGGGTCTTGGCCTGCACCTAAGCCGAAATCACAGTCCCCAGCAGCAAGCATCGCTTCACAGTGCGGCAGACGCCGTCGCCGTGGCGATCGGCCGGCTGCGTGCAGAGCAACGCGAGCACGACAAGAATTTCGGCGCGCCGGCCAACTTCCTCCAAGATTCGGCGGCACGCGCCGTCCTTGCCGAGATGCCGGCGAATCGAGGAAGCGAATTCGATGAAAAAGCGGTTGCCGACAATATTATTCGACGAATGGCACAGTCAGGCGAAGGCTGGATGATGGCAGCAAGAAGCTTGGGAAAGGGGCTTGGCGAACGCGAAGTTCAAAAATGCCTAATTAATTCCGACGACGCCGAGCTCTGAGACGGGCATTTTAGCACCATCCAAGACAGCAAAGGATCGTGCGAATGCTCGAAGAATACAAAAGCTACAACATCGACAAGGGCGGCGCTGGCCAATTTTTGCAAGGCGATCGATATCTTACGCTTCGCGAACTTCGTGCCAAGCTTGGCGGCCGGTCGCGTTCGGCGATCTATACCGACCTTGAGGCAGGCCGCTTGCCTAAACCCCTTAAGCTTGGCGGGCGCCTATATTGTTCCGAGGGTGATCTCGATAACCATCTTCGTAATCTTCGCAGTGAAGTTTAATAATCGATGGCCCAAAAGGAGAACCCCGGTGCGTTCGGGCGGAACGCAACCGGGGCGAAAAAGCCTTTCTAGGCGATAGCGGCAGGCTTTTTTAAAGTATCTGTTTTGATCGAGTACTGCAATGCTGGCGCATCTAGATTGATACCTTCTTCGACGCAAGATCCGGCAATTCTCGTCGCCATAGCATGTTTCGTTGCTCGTATTTTGGGGGCTGGCAATGATTAATGCACAAGAAATCGCCTTGGCGCAGGGCTTGGCCGATGTCGAAACGCTCGGCAGACCGCGCCCCGTTTCGATCTACACGCCCGATCGGCTTTCCAACTGCGACCCGTTGCGCGTTCTGAAGGATGACGGGGCCCGCGTCCTGGCCCGTGTCGAGGGGGCGGGCTTTCACGATCAGCTCAAACCGGCGGAGGGCGCGCAATGAGACCGCAGCAAATCCAGTACCTGATGCAGCGTTTCGCTCTGACCGAAAGCCAAGCGCAGGCAATCGCCGCCCTAATCTGGGTGGTGGGACAATGACATCCGCATCCCCAAACCGAGATCTGAACGGCGAGTTGGTGACTTGTCAGGCTAGCCCGATAAAACGAAATCGCGCGACGAAGGCGCAAATGGAAGACCGCGCAAAATTCCTAATCAACTACGCGATGGAGCACGGTCCGGTTACGGTGCGGCAACTTTTCTACGCCGCTACCGTCTACGATCTGATCGAAAAATCAGAGAGTGGATATAACAAGGTGCAGGCGCAGGTTCTGGCACTGCGCCGTGATGGTCGCTTGCCGTATCACTGCATTGCGGATGCGACGAGGTACATGCGTAAGCCGCGCACCTTCGACGGATGGGAGGATGCATTACAGGATACCGCGCGTCTTTATCGCAAGGCGCTTTGGGCCGATACCGATCTGCAGGTCGAAATCTGGATCGAGAAATCGGCGCTTGCGGGTGTCCTTTACGCTGATCACTAACCAGCAAGGTGAGGCCCCGGGAAATGTCGTATAGACTTAAGCAGGAAATTAAGGAAGCGTGGCTCCGGGCGGGGCCGGAGGGCGAAACAGAGTTGCCGCCGAGTCTGCAAGTGGCGCTGACCCCAACAGCGGAGGCGGCGTCCAAGGCGATCGAACGGATGAAGGTACAAATGCAAACGACCAACTGGATGCAGGCGTGGTCGGAAGTGGCGCCGGAGTTTCTCAAGCGGCCACCGGAGAGCGATCAGGCGTAAACCCCGGCAACTTCGCATCACACAAGATTACCCGCTTGGCGAAAGCACGGAGGGGCAAGAGATTAGGGGGTGTCCGCTGTCCGCAAACCGTGTTGGTCAGCTATGCGGAACCTTTCTGCCGTTCACCGCGTGTGCAGCTTGCATCTGGCCCGAGCGGCGGCTGTGCGCAGAAATCGCCAGTTGCAAACTGAGCGGTTTAAAGCGATCAACGGAGATTTCATGCTGCGATGCCGCGCGCAGGAGCTGACATTCGACGCAAGTGCAGCGTGGCTGCCCGATCGACCGACAGTAGTGTGGGAGTATGCGGCTATGCGCGGCGGCTGCCTCGTAATCTCACCTACCCGGTGACCTTTTGACCCGAGTTCCTTCTCAAGTCCGGGTGCAGTTGATATTCTCCAGCTCTCCGAGCGAGGCCGTCACGTGCGCCGTGGCACAAGGGGTGCAGGATGCCGCTGTTGCTCAGCCCGAGGGTATCGCGCAACCGCCCTGCGGAAGTGGTTTTTCCAGTGCGGGCGGCAGGCGCACATCTAGCAGGTGGTCTTTCACACCTCGTCGGAAACATGCGGCGAGGTGTCGAGGCGCCGTTGATGCGTCATGACGGGCCAGTTTCGGTTTCACATATCAGGTTAGAGAATAAGGCCCCGGATCGCGATAATGTTCTGACGGTTTTGCGCTTGCAAATTTCCGGTCCTTTACCCCAGAAAATCCTCAAGAACCGCCTGAAAAAGCGCCGGTTTCTCAAGGTGGACGGCGTGCGCCGTGCCTGGGATGACGGCGAGCGCGGCATCGGGCAGGCCCTGCCATAGC
>JAWLHD010000371.1:0-4726 GCA_041690555.1 Anaerohalosphaeraceae bacterium | reverse complement strand
CGGTGCGGTCCGGCCTTGTTGGATGACGCGTGTGCCCCACGCCGGCGAAACAAAGGCAATGAGCAGACAAAAAAGATTCGGCCGCAATCCGCCAGGGACGGTCTTTCGCTTCTGAAGTCCTTGCATTTCACTTCCTTTCTATTGGTTGTCATGCTCCAGGGGCTTGGACTGCCCGGTCAGCGTACTGAATCAACATTGCTTCCCCGGTCCGGGGATTGTACCACCAGCCACGCAGATTCTTCGAGGCAATCCGTCCGGTGTTCAAATTCACCCGCTCATAGACCAGGAACCGCCCGTTCTCCAAGACCCGCAGACCCGGCAGGTCCGCGGAGGCAGTGACTGCTCCGCCGGCAATCAGAACGACGCACAAGAGGATTATCGTCGGACTTGCCGGTGTCAACTGGCGTGCATTTCGTTTCATAATTTCTTTCTCCGTCATGGTCGCTATGATTTCTTCTTCACTCGCGGCACAGGGCCTGTTCCGCGGGTCGCTACTTAACCTGGCCAGGCAAGGGAAATCCTGCGGTGGCGTCGTCAAGGACCAGAATCCAGTCGCAGCCCCGTCCCGATGTCGGCGGCACGAAGGTCTGGAAGCCGGGAGTATCGGTCGTGTGCAGTGGGCGCGCCTCTCCGGTGCGGGGATCAAACCAACTCTGGCGAATCCTGTGCGTGCGAATCACATTGACGCGGACCGTAAAGGGCTCTCCCCGCGGCGAATAGACAAACACAAAGGAACCGTCGGTCGCGCGGGCGGCGCGGACCTTGGCCCCGCCGTGCATCGGGGCGTCCAGGAGAATCGATTGATCTGGCACGAGCTTTTCAAACGGACGCGATTCGAAGAGGCGTCGGACGTACTTCATTTGGGCAGCGCCGGGGTGGTCGAGCGCCTCGTACCACGGGGTCGACGCCCAGAGCACCGGTTTGCGTCCCGGCTGCCACATTTGCCAGACGTTGTTGTTGCCGTAGGTATGGCCGCAAGCGCCAGCCAGCAAAGACCAGTAAGCCGCTTGACGCACGTCATAATCATCGAAACGCAGGTCGCGATCCGCTCCGGTGTTGTAGAAACCCACCGGAATCGCCTCATAGCGCGGCTCCCCGTCGAGCGTCGGCTTCACCGGGGTCAGGCCGTAATCATGCGCGGCGAACAGGCCGTTATCGTGGTCGCGGGCTGCATGTGACGACTGAAACATGTTGAAATCCAGCCAGTCGGCCTTGTGGAAATAGTCCGACGAAAGACCGGGGCCGCGTGGATGGAACGTCATCAGATGGCGCCCGCTGTCGCCCTGCTTGATCCCACGGGCCATCGCCTCAATGATGTCGCGCTCGCCGGCTGTGTCCGGATTGTGATCCCCGCCGAGGATCCAGATGACAGGCTTGCCCTGATAGCGTTTGCCGAGAAAACGCCCGTAGGTCTGCGCTTTCTCAGGCGTGAAAATGCCTCTGCCTTTCCAGTAACTGCCCCAAGTGGGCAACATGCCTGCGACCAGTCCCAACGATTGGGCCCGATCGACAACGTAATCGACATGTTGGAAATATGGCTCGTTCGGCCGGGCCGGATCTTTTTCGACCAGCGGCGTGTGGCCGTAAGGATTGGGATCATCCAATCCGCCCAACTCCGCCAGAACTACCGCCTGGATGACCGTGAAACCCTTTGCCGCACGATCGACCAGATAACGATCCGCTTCTTCGCGGTTGAGACGGTGGAAGAGTTGCCAGGCCGTGTCGCCCAGCCAGAAGAACGGCCTCCCATCCTCCTTGACCAGGAACCGCCGGTTCTCCGAGACCCGCAGGCCCGGCATTTGTGCAAATGCCGCCCCCACGACGATCACGACAACGGCCAAAAGGAATACGGTGCGATACTTCAGCATTACGTGTCGTGCATTTTGCTTCATAGTCTTCTCCATTGCAGTCATCGCGATTTCTAACTTGCTCCGACGATTCCCGGGCGCGCCAACTCGAGCGCCGCGGCATCAAAGGTGTTGTAGACATGCTCCTCACTGCCATGATCGCCGACATCGGACGCCCGATCAGAAATGCGCTCGACACTGAAATCGTCAAAACAAGGGCAGTGCCGGCATTAAGCTACTATGCACTTCCAGTTCTCATCCCGCAGGCTCGGTGCCGCACCTCTTAACAAATGTTCATCATTGTGCATTTGTTCACATTATGGAGCATGGCGCCTCCCTTGTCAAGATCGACATTCAAAGATGCTTTGCCTGTGCCATCGGGCAGCTATGCCGCAGCCTCCGTCCACATACGGCATTGAGAGACAAGGCCGAACGCAAGCTCATTCAGAACTGTAATTCCATGTATAGCGGTTGACCACGATGCCTGAGGCATGTAGGTTAGCAGCGCGCTCGAGCCCGTATTGTGGATACGGAGCCGTCGATATAGATGACGAGATATGCATGGAGAACAAATGAAACCCCTGAAATTCTCGTATTTTCAGTTAACCTTTGGACAGCAGGAAACCTACCTGTGCCCCGAGGTCACCTACCAACGCCTGAAGCGGTTCGGCTACGACGCAATCGAATTGTGCCCGCCAAAGGGGCGGTACGGCCTGGGCGTGGGCTTGGAGCAGTACGTCGCGACACACAAGAAGCTCTCCGCAGATTTCGGGCTGCCCGTGTCATGCGTCAACGAGTGCTGGGGCGAGATGTGGGACCCCTATTCTCCGAACTACAAGACCCTGACCGAGCCGAAGACCGCCGCCTTGGCCGTCTCGGAGACCAGCTCATCGATCGATGTCGCCGCCGAACTGAACGCACCGTTAGTCACGGTGGCGGTGGCCATACACGCACCCATAACACGCGACAACGTTCGGGAGTGCTCTGCCGTTGCGGTCGATGCGCTCAGGCAGATGTGCGATTACGCGCGAAGCCGGCAGGTCCGCTTGGTCTTTGAAGCGACCAACCACCTCGAAATGGGCAAGTTCGTCAATACCGTCCTGAACCATAAACGACTCATCGAGCGCACTGGGCGGGATAACATCGGAATCCAGATCGACTGGTTCCACGCAAATTTCGAGGAACTGAACCCATACGAGGCGGTCATGGACGCCCAGCCGCTGCTCTGGCACATGCACTTTCGAGACTCGAACTCGCTCACGCCGGGCTACGGCACGGTCGATTTCAAGGCAGTTATCCGGGCCATCAAGAACTGCGGCTATGAAGGCTGCTGCACGATTGAGAGCGCCCCGATGATCCCGGACCCCGATACGGCTGCCCGCGACGGCATCGAGTACCTGCGCATGATGGAGCGAATCGCCGAGTACCAGCTCGATCCCGACTTCCCGAACGGTTTTACCGTCGCGTGACGGCGTTTAAATACTTATGAAATGGCGAAAAGCGGTGTCAAAGTGGATACACAATGCCCAATGTGGCTATAAAGGATACCACAAGTAACTGCCCCAATCGTTGGCTGCTTCAACAATCTTGTCAGTATTCCGGTTTTTCATCTCACTTATGGCCCTTACGTGCAGTTTTATAGGTAGCAACCTTTGCTGAAAGCGTAAGGGCAGAGGCACAGGACGTTCGCGATGTTGTTGTAGTTATTAGCAGAAGGTGTCATTTCAATTGATTACTGAAGGTTGCTGTTATGAAGATGAAAACCGGATTCTTGTTATTCGCTGTATTGCTATCGCTGACCACGAATGCTTTCTCTGAGCGCGACCCGGATTTCTACATCTTCCTGTGCTTTGGGCAGTCCAACATGGACGGAGCGGGACGGATTGAGGACCAGGACAAGACCGTGGATGAACGCTTTCAGGTCATGGCCGCGATCGACATGCCCAACCTTGGCAGAAAGAAAGGCAATTGGTACCCCGCCGTTCCTCCGTTATGCCGTGGCACAGGCGGGCTCGGCCCTGCCGACTACTTCGGCAGAACCATGGTTGTCGGCCTTCCGGAAAAAACCGCGTCGGCGTGATCAATGTCGCTGTCCCCGGCTGCAAGATCGAGCTGTTCGAAAAAGACACCTTTAAAACGTATGTCGCCAGCGCGCCGCCGTGGATGACTAATTTTGTTAATGGCTACGATGGCAACCCCTATCAGTGTCTTCTCGACATGGCGAAGTTGGCGCAGAAGGATGGTGTGATCAAGGGCATTCTGCTGCACCAGGGAGAGTCAAACCCCAATGACGGGCAATGGCCGAACAAGGTGAAAAGGATTTACGACAACCTGATCAAGGACTTGAATCTCAAGGCAGAAGACGTGCCGCTGCTGGCGGGCGAAACAGTCAATGGCGACCAGGGAGGCGTTTGCGCGGGCATGAACAAGATCATTGCAGAACTGCCGAAGACACTTGCCAATTCCCACGTTATCTCCTCGGCCGGCTGCACAAGTCGTGAGCGTCTGCATTTCGATTCGGCAGGCTACAGAGAGTTGGGAAAACGGTACGCCCAGAAAATGCTTTCTTTGGTGGAATCCATGGCTACAACCGATCCTCTCGTCCTTACGGTCCACACGGATCAAATGACCGAGACCATCAGCACCGGCATCTACGGGCAATTCCTCGAACACATCTTCCATTCCGTCCACGGCGGGCTTTGGGGGGACCAGGTCCTCAACGGCACACTGGAAGCGCGTCCTGCCAGGCCGAGGCGCCGCAGGCCGGGTCAGGACAATCCACCTGTCGCAGCTCCGACTGCTACACCCCCGCGGAACTGGGAATCTGTCGGCGATACAGACGAAGTCTCCGTGGATCGTGACAATCCTTTCAATGCGGA
>JAWLHD010000370.1:0-4737 GCA_041690555.1 Anaerohalosphaeraceae bacterium | reverse complement strand
GTCGTACCGTCACGGCGCATCCCCAACCCTAAATGCTGCCCCTATAACAAGTTACACATGACAGTGCCATTAGTGTCTGACACCTTTTCAGCCTCCGTCCTATGGCAATGATGCCAACGGCACGATCTGATCGACCAGCTCCTCAAAAGCGTACAAGTGCCCAAGGTCAAACATGATCATACACCCGTGATTATGGTCCGACGCCAGAATAATCATCCGTCCCCCCACCGTACACCACCCCTGCTCCTGCGGCTGATGCCCCACTACAAAGTGATCCACGTCCAACAGTCGCCCCATCTGCTCGATTGCCTCAACGCTCTGCCGCCGTCCCCACGTCAGCTTGTACAAAGGCTCCGGCCGAAGCATGTCGCCCGACAACAGCTTCCGCTCGAACACGCCCATATCGAACCCTGCTACAAACCGCTCCTCCGGCAGAGAATGCGACATCCATATCCGGTTCGCACACCGCACCGCAATCGGCTGACTCAGAAGGTAACCCCGCAAAGCCCCCATCGCCTCCTCGTAATCATCCCAGAAGTGACGCCGCATCGCCGACTTCATCGCCGTATTCATCTCCTTGCCGGCCTTCAGCACGTCACTATCCACAACGATCGCAGTGTCATGATTTCCCATTACAAGAAAGACCTGCCGCGGAAACCGCAACTGATACCGCAGAACATCCGAAAACAGCCGAAAAGAAAGACACCCCCCGTCCTCATCCTCAGGCCCCCCGTGCAGAATCTCCTGAAAGACTACATAAGTCTCAGGATGATGTTCCAGGTCAGCCAGAGCAGCTACTTTCTCGAAGTTCCGCCGGTGCCCGTGAAGATCGCCGGTAATGATCACACGCCCCCTGTCCGGAAGATGAATCAAGTTCCCCGCGCGCAGTTCCGCGGCCTCGTTAACCTCGATCCCCTGTCTGCAAAGCTCAATCATTGCGCGCCTTGCCGTTGCCCCCCGTTCTGTTCCCAAAGATTCCCCGTATCATAACATCAAGCCGACCGATTATCTCAGCCATATTCGCAGGCCGATCCGCGGGCTTCTCCTGCACGCAATCCATCACTATCTGCGATACCGCCTCCGGGATCTTACGATAAATGTCATGCGGCGACTTGAACTCACCTACCACGTGCATCGGACCCCCAAAACTCATCTTCTTCGGTATCAATGTCGGAACATTCTTGCCCGTCAATGCCCAGTACATCGTTGCCCCAAGGTTGAAAATGTCCGTCCGATGGCTGATATGCTGCCGAAGAACCTGCTCCGGCGCAATGTAATCAGGCGTGCCCTGTATCCGAGACTTGATCGCCCCAAGCCTGCAGCTCTGCCCCAGATCGATAATCTTCAACGCCCCCTGACTCGAAATCAAAATATTGTTAGGCTTTATGTCGCAATGTACAAAACCGGCCTCGTGCATCGCATTAAGCCCAGTGGCAATCATCCGAAAAACCAGTAGAATGTCACCGAGGCTCAGCCCCGCAGACTCCTCCAGACTCCGCCCTTGGAACATCTCCATCGACAGCAGTAACTCCGTTGTCTTCAACAACTTACGCTGACGAATAATCTTGTGGCACTTCCGAACAAAAGGGTGCTGGATCTGCTTGGCGACCTTGAATTCCGTCGCCATCTGCTCGAAAATACGAGTGTCCTCAGGCCGCTCCAAAACCGCCCGCTTCAAAGCAACCATCTGACGCGTAGACTCGTCCGTGGCAAGGTATATAGTCGTCCGCGCACCGGTACCAATGCGCTTGATTATCGTAAAACCATCAACGTCCAATATGCTTGACATACATCGCTATATTCGGTAAATATCGAACAGTTATTCATGACAAAAGTGCGCATACACACCCGGAAGGACAAGTCCGCCCACGGCCGCTACATACTACCCGAACACCCCCAAAATGTCCAGCAGCCACCTGTTTTTCAGCCCCTTTTCACAAAATTTCGCCCATCCCGCTTGACAAATCCGCCGAAATGAAAATAATACCGAATTCTGAATTATCGGCCCCGGCCAATATTATCGCGGCTGCCGATACCTTCGGTGCATAGGCACAGTTCGGGACGTCGCCAGTTGGCTGGAGAAGAGCAGAAATTAAGCAATCCCCGATAGCTCAATCGGTAGAGCGAGCGGCTGTTAACCGCTAGGTTGTAGGTTCGAGCCCTACTCGGGGAGGTAAAGGCCTTTTTCGTCCACATGAGAGGCCTTTTTTTATGCCTTCAAAATCGCGAAGAATCCGCGATATTCTCGCCGGCAAAGAGACTGATGCGTCATGCGCCAATGGGGACGGTCGTAGTGTCCGCTGGGCGTCACACACTTGCTCTGGTCGCAATGACGCCATTGAGCTTAAGGCCTGCGTCGGCGAAGAGCCGGTCAAACTGAGATTCGGTGCGTTCGCGGCCGCCGACGAGGAGCATCATAAGATCCAGCCATTTGCCGAAACCGTCCTGGTTCGGAGGCGTGATGATGTTTCGACGACGATGACTCTGCCGTCAGCCCCCATCGCCGCGGCACAATTGCGCAGAATAACGGCGGCCTCTTCGTCGGGCCAGTCGTGGATGACATGCCGCAGCACGCAGGCATCGGCGGCAGGCACGGCAAAGATACCGACGCCGGCCAGTGCCCGCAGGACATGGTAGAGGGGCTCCGGCTGAGCGCCGGCCGTTTGCGCCAGTTGTACGATTGTTAGCGGTCCGTGGCCCAGGACGTCGGCCACACCCAACTCGGCGGCGACATAGATTGCTTGGGCTACCCAATAGCCCCCCAATATGCGGTTGAGTGTCTGGCCGTAATTGTGAATCTGATTCAAGGCGTTTACCTCATTATTTGTGTAGCGAAACGTTCAGGTCATTTAGGCACCAGCAGGCCGCGCCACAACGTCAGGTTCGAAGGCCGCTTTCCGCCAAGCGGAACGAGTAAGAAGGACATCCAAGAGCGGGCAGACCGCGAATGCAAGAAGCACGGCGAACGGGCCCACCTGCCGTCCCAGCGGTATCTGAACGAAATTGCTGGCCGTGGCGCCGATGATCAACAGGTTCAAAATGATGAGCGGAAAAAGCAGCGCGTCGAACAGCGCCAGTCCCAATCCATGAAGTCGACCGCCGGAGTGGCGGATCTGGAGGACTGCGATGAGACCGAGAATGGTCGTGGCGAACACAGGCGTGGATCCGATCACGATGCAGACGAACGCTATTGCTTCCTCCAGATCGGTTGGGTGGATTTCGGCCATGTATATTAGGATGGCGGGAATCCAGAGGAGCGACAGCGACGACAAGCAGGCGCCGATGACCGCGGTCCAAGGCAGACGTCCGCCTTTCGAAGTCAGTTCGCGTTGTGCTTGGTCCACCGGAGCCCCCAAGCCCGTGCGCGGGCTGCCGCCGGCGATCATTTCCAAGTCGGTCTTCACTTCACTTACGTGCTGGTAACGGCGTTCGGGCTCCTTCTCGAGCGTGTGCAGGACAATCTCGTCGAGCCGCACATCGATGCGGACCCTTTGCGACGGCGGATCGAAGCGGCCGATCGGCAGTTCGCCGGTGAGCATTTCGTAGAAGACCACGCCCAGAGAGTAGATGTCGGCGCGGTGATCGACGTCGTGGGCGCCCTCGACCTGCTCGGGGGCCATGTAGTGCGGGGTGCCCATTCGCTGTCGGACCTGGGTGAGGGTGCAGGTGTTGGCGGGCTTGTCGAGCAGTTTCGCCAGGCCGAAGTCGACGATTTTGACGCTGCCCTCTTTGTCCAGCAGGATATTCTCGGGCTTGATGTCCCGGTGGACAATGCCTTTCGAATGTGCGTATTGCAGTGCTTCGCAGAGCTTTGGCACGATCGCAAGCGCCTCGGCGGGTCCCAGCTTGCCGGCCTGTATGACCTGTCGCAGGTCGGCGCCGTCGACATACTCCATAATCAGGTAATACAATCCGTCGGGGGTCTGACCGAAGTCAAAGACCGAGACGATGCCAGGGTGCTGCAAGCGGGCCATGGATCGGGCCTCGCGGCTGAAACGCTCGGCAAACGTGGGGTCCCGGCCGAGGGCGGCGGGGAGGATCTTCAGGGCGACTGTTCGGTCCAACTGCTTCTGCCGAGCCCTGTAAACGGCGCCCATGCCGCCGTGGCCCAACAGGGTCATAACATCCAGTTGCTGAAACCGGGCGCTGAGTTCCGACGGTGTCGGCGGGATAAACGTACCCGTTTGGCCGGTTTGGTCGGCGTTAAGTGAAATGTCGCGGGTTTCGTCAACGTTAGCGCCGGTCGGCAGTCCGACGGCCATCAGGCACCTCGGGCACTGTCCCTGAGACGCATCGGCTGACAAGGGGGCTCCACATTCCTGACATGTTCTTATCTCGCCCATGGTAACATCTCCTTTCTTCTGCTTGCCACCCTTCTGTAAGGCAAAACAGCCAAAGTGTTACACGGCGCGGGAAGTATTTGTGTCGTAGCCATTCTCAGGTGCCCAAGGCCTTGAAAAGATCGCGTATTTCGTCGTCAATTTCGTCTTCTGCGGCAACTGTCTGCGCTATCTCATCGCGCAGCCTCTGGCGGTACTGCTTGCGGAGGCGGTGGATGGCGACCCTGACGGCGCCCTCGGTCATGGTCAGTTGGTCCGCCAGTTCCGAATACGGCACGGCATTGCTGTGGGCAGTGAGATAGTCTTTCAAGCGGTCGAAAATGTGATGCCTGTCTCTGGCGGTCCATTCGTCGGCAAGATGCGTCATGGCGTTTTGCAGCACGGTCAGCGCCCAGGC
>JAWLHD010000369.1:0-4742 GCA_041690555.1 Anaerohalosphaeraceae bacterium | reverse complement strand
AAGGGCGACGTGTGCGACGGTCTCTACGAGTGGCTCAGGGCGGACCTGGAGGCAACGGACCAGCCGGTGATCTTCGTTGTGGGTCATGAGCCGGCCTATCCCCAAGGCAGGCATGTGGGCAACAGCCTCGACCAGTACCGAAACAATCGAGACCGTTTTTGGAAGCTGCTGAACGACCGAGGCGTAATCGCCTTTTTCTGCGGGCACACGCACTCTTATGGTCGACTGCAACAAGGTTCTTCTGAATGGCCGACCGTAACCTGGCAGGTGGATGCCGGAAACTGCGGGCAGGGGAGGACACAGACGTTCGTGGATGTTTCGGTAAGCGGGGACGTGGTCGTCTTTGACACCTATTGCGGAAGTACCAACAAGGAATTCACAAAATGCGACACGTGGACTGTCCCGATAGGTCAGGTTACTACTTCGGTATCGGGACCGACGGGTGAAGCGTTGTCCGCGGGCGTGTTTTAGCGGGCAAGCTTCGCGGCCTCACGGTACGCCTGTAGGGCTTTTGCATATTCCTGCATGGCTTCATCCGGCAGGTAGCCCTGGTTCCGCTTGATCTCTGCCTCTACCCGTGCGATCAGGTATGCGACCTGCTCCTTGCGAGGACGCAGGGGCCGGTCCGGCACATTCACGCGAAACCATCCGGTGTGTGCGAAGCGCACCCGGTCGTTGTCGAATTGAAAACACCGCACGGCAATCCACGAGGTCCCGTCAATGGCGATCTTCTCGTCTATTCGGCTGATCCTTGCGCCTGCCTTGGTCTCGGTGTTCTCAGGCTCGATGGCCTTGACCACGTCGCCATTGACCACGATCTCAATGCGTTTCAGCGGTCGCGCCGAAAGGGCCGTGCCGCATACGTGCACCGGCTCACCCGCAGGCTGCCGCTCAAGGACCGATCCGGTCTCTAAACCGTCGGCAGTGACCATAAGCATGGGTCCGGTCGTGACGAAACTTCGACCCTTGTCGAGGCCTTCGACCCAGCTATCGTAACTGAAGCCGTTTTCGAGCTTGACGTACACTCGCCCGAACCCCAGCGGAACAGGGTGCACGCCGGATGCGGTTCCCGCGGTGGGCCGCATCCAGAAACCGCAATTGAGCAGGGCATAGTAGTTCTCGAACCCAAACTGAATCCAGCCTTTTTCAGTAAATCCGTTTTCGTTCGTCTGCACCTTCATGTACTCGGCGGGCGCTTCGGCAAACCTGGTGAAAGCAAATTCCGTCCGCCACAAATGGTTGTTGGCCAGTTCATAAAGGTCGACCCCCATGACCGGCGGCAGCATCATGGACCAGGGCCAGTTATGCTTGTCGAGTTCGAGCAGGCCGCCCTGCTTGCGCGCCGCTTGCGCAATCTGACCGACGGGAGGCGCTACCAGATCGAACGGCGTCTTATGATTCAAAATGAATACCGCACCCAGCGTATGCTGTCGCTCTCCGACGCTGAATATTTCGTATTCGGTGTTGACAGGATATATCACGTGCGTCCTATCGATGGCGATCAGGTTGGGCTCGGCGATCCTGCTTGCGTTCTTGTCTCCGGCCGCCGGCGGGGTGAACGCTCGTGTAACCCAGTACGTCAGTGGAAAGGAGACATTGAGGTCTTCGGCCAATTGCACATTCGGCAATTCGTCCAGAGTGCGATGTACGTGTGTGTCGCCGCTGTACCAGCCCAGCGACGCCATATCGATCCATCGCCTCAACGATACAGTTAACGATACCGGCTCGGCGCCGATTAACACCTTCTGCGTATAAGGGAAATACTCTTTTGCCCGCTCGATAGTCAACGTGTAATCGCCGGCGGGCAGGTCAACGGCAAACGGATGCGCCGAGACCGTGGTATGCATCTCGATGGAATTCTTGTTGGCCTGGTTCTGCTTGCGGTATTCGATCGCAGAACCGTCGGGTGCGGTAGACCGCACGAAGTGCCACGTTCCATCGTCTCCATGCACATATACGCGGCACGGCAGCGGCCTCTGGGTGTCGGCGTCAATTACCGCGACCGTCAATGACTGCGGCTGCATTTCATCGCCCATGGCCGAGCAGCGGGATCCGAACGCCAGCATCGCGCAGGCAAAAAAGATTCCAGTCTTGTGAATTATTCTTCTCATATAGCAGCAACACTGTTTATCGACCGCGGCGGCTTGCCTCCTGCACCACAATTAGACCCGTATTTCGAGGCGTTTTCCGACGCCATAGATATCAACGGCATTGTTATGCAGTATATCGGACGCGATTTGCAGACGTGCATTTTTTGTCAGGCCGGCAGTGTCCGATACATACTGCAGGGCCTCTGAAAGTATGCTCCTGCCGAAATACGAACTGCCCAGGGCCATTTCGATAGAGGTCGCGTCATTGCCCATTGAGATCTTGTCGGCTGGAACATAGTTCAGCCACAGCCGCAGCGACTTTCGCAGAAACTCGGGGTTGAGTACCGGCTGCCAGCATGTATCTATGTACATGTTGGGTACGTGCCTGGCCAGCCATCCGCTTTCGTCGATGAACGGCCAGCAGTGCAGCATCACGATTTTCTGCCGTCCGTATCTTCGCGCAAGGTGCTGCAGCGCCAGCGGATTGGAATGCGGCAGGTTGTGTGTTCCGACGTGCACCTGATGCACCCAGCGGCGGTCATGCGCCCGCTTGCAGCATTCGTGCACGACCCAATCCTCGAATGTGCGCGCCTCGTCTGCGTTAAGGTCGCCGCTGAATCGCACCGCGCTATCGTTGCGCGGCTGGAAGTTCAGGTCGCGGCTGTACGCCTGGAGCTGCTTGATTCCGAGGGCGCCACCTTCCTCGGCCGTCTGAAAGATACTATCCAGAAAACGCCGCCAGCTCGTCGCGTCCGTCGGTTCGACGCCCGCCATCTCGGTGAGCCTGCGGCGGCGAACGCTGTCCTTCTTCCACAAATCCATAAAGGGATCAATTCGCATGACGGTGTGCGTGAAGGACCGCTCTGTCGCGGCCGATTCGTCGGAATCCTGTTCGATGTAGTACTCCGGATGGACGGGACGAATCAGTTCCGAGAAGTTCGCCTGCTGCATGAGGCGCTTATACCATGCGAAAACGTTTTGATAGTTTCTTCCTATCGTAGCGTCGAGTCGGTCCGTGGCGTTCGCATCGGCAGTGCTGATGTCCACGGCATAAGCCTTGAGGATACCCGTTCGTATGCACTGGTAAGTGCCCGTCAGTTGGTGGGGTTTCAGAATCGGACGCAGCGCCGACATTGCGGCCGCTATATCATTCAGCCCCGCCTGGGATACATCGACGCCGAGATTCCGACGCATGATCGCATTGGCGTCAACACCGGCGGCGTGCAGACAGCCGCCCAAATACGGATCGACGAGAATGTCGATGAGGGTTGTACGGCGCTGCGGTGCGGCTCCGGCTACGGCATCCGCACGAAAGCCGCCCGGGGCATGCCCAAACGAAGCGATGCTGCCCCAGTGCTCGTGTGTGCAGAAATTGGGTATGTCCGGCAGCGGCAAATCCATGCGCATGTTGTCATTGTGCGCCTGGTCCGCCGCGGCCGCGGCCGCAAAGCGCGATGCGCCCCAGACAAACAGACCGGAGCCGACAAAAGTCCGGCGATTCATCGAACCCTCCTGCAAAAACACCAATTATACCCGATGCACAAAGCTGATGCAAATGCACCGGTGCGGGTTCAAGCCGCCGGTCCTCAGTACGGTTTGACTATTCTTTCTTGCCGCCGAGCAGGCCGCCTACGCCCTTCAGGAGACCTGCGGGGTCCTTGATGACCTCCTTGACCTCGGTGGGCATCTTCTCGCCGAGTTTGTCGCCCAGCTTGTCGTCGAGCTGCTTCTGAAGCTCCTGCTGGATGCGATCTTTGCCGGCGGCGACAAGGGCCTTCTGGAATTCATCCGTCAGGCCTTTGCTGTCGAAGACTAAACGCGGTTCGCTCGGTGGGCCGACAAGTCGCAATTTGGTTTCGAGATTCTTGAGTACTCCGAGCACTTCGGACGTGTGTCGGCTGTCAAGGCCCAACATGCCCCTTGGCCCGCCTTCGGCCTGGAAATCCTCGAGGTTCACGGCGATGTTAAGGTCGAGCGCCTCAGCCGTTGCGATCCCGTTGAAGCCGCCCGAAGCCGTGCCGCTCTTGAATACGACCGGGTTCTTGTCGCTCATCTGCGACTGGAGCCTGCTCAGATCGATCTTGTTGAAAGCGCCTTCCATTACAGGAATCTTGTCGGGCGAATCGAAGTGCACCGTCATGGCGAATGCGTCGGGATTATCGTCGGACTGGATTTCGATCTTTGCCGGCAGACCTGCCGCCGCAGGTGCGTCGGAGGCGTTGGTGATAATGATCCTGCATGTGCCGAACGGCGTATTCGGGAGTTCGACTTTGTCAAGCACTATGCGCCTGGCCAGAACGCGCGGCGTCGGACTCGTTACTGCGCGAGCCTGGAGGTACTCCATGACCGTATGCGGAATTTGTTCAGGCTCGGGCTTCTCGCCGCCCGGCTTGGGCAGATAGGGCCGGATCTTTTCAAGGAACTCCTTAACCTTCTTTGCATTCTCAAAGTACGTCTCAAGCTTGCTGAGGTCTTCGATGGAGACTTTGTACGCATCAGGGTCGAACGGCTCTTCTGCGGGCTTCTCACGGGCGAGCACCGTTCCAGGAGTCTGCCGTTCCGTATCGAATCGCACGTTGCTCAGCAGCATCTCGTTAATGACGAGTTTGCCGCATGACAGGTCGTACAAGGCCGCGTTGGCGACCAGTTCAC
>JAWLHD010000368.1:0-4761 GCA_041690555.1 Anaerohalosphaeraceae bacterium | reverse complement strand
CTCGGCTCCCGTGAGACAACCACTTCGGCTTCCGTCACGACAACCTCAATGGGCCAGTCCAGCGGGATGGAGTCCCAAATCAACTCCATCGGCTCGCCTCGCTGTGTCTCGTCACCATTTAAGTAGGTCTCTGGCATAGCGTCGTCCTCCATACTGGGTTACAAGGTCGAAGATGTGGCGGTAGACGTAGACCTTCCGGAGGGTTCCATCCTCCATGCTGGGGATCTCCACCGGGACATCCCGGAACGTTCGCTCATTGCCGATGATGATCAGGAGGTTTTGGGCCCGGGAGAATGCCACGTTGATCCGCCGGTATTCCTTGACGAACTGGCCCACATGCCGGTGCTCCGGGGCCCTTACGAGGCTCACCAGTACGGTGGGCATCTCCTTGCCCTGGAACTTATCCACCGTGTTGGTTTGGATACTGCATGCATCCAGGTAGCAGGGATTCTCGGCACTGATCTCGGCGATCTTCTTGCGGATCTGACCGAGCTGTGCGCCGTAGAAGGTGATGACTCCGATAGGCATGCGGGCATCGATTGTGACTGTTTCCTTGGGCTGGAGCACATGATCGGCGGGGGCGATACGGCCATCGATCCTCACTTGCTGGCGGTTGAACAGATCGGTAATCGTCTCCCGAGCGGCACGCGGCATGAGCTGTCGAACCCACGTCTCCAGCGTCATGCTGTTCTGGCGGGATGTGGCCTGAACGGTTCGAACCGGGCCGTAGCCTCGACGCCTGAGCCCCCAGTTCAGACGCATCAGGGAGGCGGTGATGAGTTCGACCTCCAGGAGATTCACCTTGGAGCTGCCAGCCTGTCTTTCCGTAAATAGCTGACCATTTGCTCGGCGACTCGAGTCGATCCAAAGGACATGTTGGCTGGGCTCAAGGAACCACCCGCCGTTGCGGTCCTTGATGCGAAGGTGGTGCTGGCGTCGTTCATTCAGGGAGTCGGCCCCTCCGGCAATTACCAGCTTGCCATCGTAGAAGGGATTGAAGATCTGGACGATCTGCTCGTGCGATCGGTAGTGATCGAACAGGGACTCGCGAAGGGATTCGTCGGCCCCTGCAAAAAGCTCTGCGAAAAGGCTCGCGGTGACGAGGTTGCGGTGTTTCTCGAAGTCCTCGGCCTTGATTACTCCTTCCTCCAGGGCTTCCGCGAAGCTGGTTTCCTTTTCCTTGAGCATGGCCGACAGCTGGCGCTGGTCGCCGACGAGGACCACTTTGCGGGCGAGCATCATGGCCATGAGCAGTTCGGTCGGGGTGGCTTTGCTGACTTCGTCGATGATCACGAGGTCATAGGGCTCGAAATCGTCATCTTCGTAGAAGGACGGTTGTCCGGCCTCCAGGCAAGTCAGGCCGACGACATTGGCCTGCGATGCGTAGAGGCTGCGAAAGCGTTTGTCTTCGGAGGTCTCCGGTCTTGCCAGGCGAGCAAGCCATTCTTCCTGAATCGCGTGCCACTTGCCGTTTTGGTCGTTAGTCGAATCGCGTGCTTCTAGCCATTGGGTGAACTGCTGCCTGCGACGGTTCAGGGATGCCTCGCTCAGCTGCGGAACCTGCTCGGACTCGCCCAAGTCGGCACAGAGTGCGGGCCACAGTTCGGCCCACCGCCCCTGGCACTCATCCACGTGCCGCTGCCGTATATCGAGCTGATGCTCAATCTCATCGACCTCATGGTCAGCGGTATCAATCGACGGTTTCAGCTCACTCCGCTGTTTCTGAATCTGGTCCGCCTGAGCCTGCACATCCGCCAGATCAGCCTGTGCCTGTTGACGGATCTGGGTAAGGCTTGCTTCCAGCACGCTGCGGCACTGATCAGTCAAGCACGTGCACAGACACACGAGTCCGTCGAGAATCCCGATGAATTTCGGATCGGGGCCAAGAGAACTGACCAGTTGGTCAAGGTCTGGAGGCAGGTCACTGCCGAAGACTATCTGGAGAGCGTTATTGATGATTCTGCACAGCCGTCCCCAGCTATCGGCCTGCAGC
Source organism: Anaerohalosphaeraceae bacterium (assembly GCA_041690555.1). Classification (GTDB taxonomy): domain Bacteria; phylum Planctomycetota; class Phycisphaerae; order Sedimentisphaerales; family Anaerohalosphaeraceae; genus JACZKQ01. Next base: position 2,768 of record JAWLHD010000368.1, on the reverse strand, counting down.
TGCTTGATCTTGCGATTGATCTCAGCGACTTTCAGCAGGTCCGCATCATCCGAGGAATTCAGCAGGCGCGCCCGTTCAGTGCAAAGTTCCGCAAGTTCCCTATCCTCAGGGGAGGGCTTGTCGTTCGAGCAGAGAACGACGGCTTCGGGGATTTGCGGGATGAGGGACTCGGCGATGAGAATTGCCGCCTGGGCTGATGCAAGAAGGGACAATGGCGCATTAAGTCGATCCCGGCTGAGCCATGGGATCTCCCATGGGCTTCGTGAGAGAACCTTGATCAGATTCCTAGCTCCCGCTGTCACGATTGCGGGCAAACGGGTGGTGGAAAGCAGATCTTCGGATGCAGAGGTGCGAAGGCCTTGTTCGGGGCTATGCGATAGTTCGCTTAGGACTGCTTGCAGACGTCTGCAATATTGAGCCCGGTCGCTGAGCTCCTCGTGTCGGGCAGTGAGGCTCGTTCGTCGTTCTCGAATGCTCCCTGCCTGCCCATTGATATGCTGGATCTGCCGCGACACCTCCTGATAGCGGATCAGCAACCCTTCGGCCCTGACGAATGCCTCCTGTGCCGCATCGATTCGGGTCCTGGCCTGCTCCCTGGCCTGTAGCCGTTGCCGGCAGATGCGGCCGGCAGCCGCAAGCCAGTGGTGCAGGGCGTTCTCCGGTGTGAAGACCTGTCCTTCCTCATCGATCCGAGAGGCTTTGCCGATCCTCAAAGGGCGAATCGCCGGGTTGTCGCTGAGAAGGGCCAGCACCCGATCAACTGCCACATTGGCTTGGCTGGCAACCAGAATGCGAAGTCCACGCCTGACCTCCTGGTAGCATATCTCGCCGATTACAGTCGATTTGCCGGTTCCGGGAGGACCCTGGATCAGAATGAGGTCAGAGCTAGCGAGTACCTTATTTACGGCGCTGCGCTGGCGCTCGTTCAGCGGCATCAAAGGGTCTGCCACCGCATCAGGGACGAAGGTGGGCACGGCGGCATTGCCAATATCGAAAAGGTAGTCTCCGAGGTACCAGTTGTGCCCTTTGCCGCTGATGAACCTGTCGATGGCGCGGCGTTCACTGTTGATCGGCTTCATGTCGCCGCCCACCGCAGAGAGCAGGAACCCCTCATCAGGGATCTCCAGTTCCTCATCCTCCGTATCGCCGTTGCCCTCCGCTTGTAGGACGATGAAGCCCACCCCGCCTCCGGCAGGCCTATCAGCGGGGTCTGCCTGCCTTGGCTGAGAGCCATCGCCATCATAGCGCCAGGCCTTGGCCACTTGGCCGACTCTGACCATCCTCGGCCGTATCCTCGGGATGGGAGTCCAACGACTGTGCGAGAGGGAGTAGTTGAGTCCAGTGGCGAGCATGACCATGCCGCGGGATCGGGCAATCCGCACAATCTCTCCGTTTCCATGGACGGTGAATGTGATGTTACCATCTTCGCCGCGCTCATAACTGCTGTAACGGATCGACTGCTGACCGAGGAAGACAAGATCCTTGCGCCACTCCAGACCTTCCCGAAATTGCTCCAGCCGCTCCCGTGTCTGCTGCCGTGGGCGGGGCATCTGCGTCAGGACCGCAAAATCGGTCTGCCCCATGGAGGGATTCTCAGGGTTGATGTGAATCGTTCCCGAGACCCGTCGCTCAAAAGGGCGTGGAGCAATGTGGTTGGTGGTCGCAAAGCCGTCGATCACAATGGCGCCTTGCCTGCGATAGCCAGTGAACGTAGGGACAAGCCCTTGGGCGGCGAAGCTGTCCGCCAGTGGCCCATCCGTGACAGGACGCAGCATCCACCGGTCGAACTGATCGAAGGAGGCACTGGACATGATCACCGAACCGGGGACTCCGCTGGGACAGATCCGATCCAGATAGGCGGTTACGGGATCTTCGGCATCCTGCAATCCGAGGGGAGTACGATTGCGTTCAAGAAATCTCCTGAACGCCTCGACATAACTTCCCACCTTGGACTTGAAATCCAGGCAGAGATTTTCAACATCGAGAACGGCGCTAAGGGATTCCATGCTTGGACTGTCGGTAGGACACATAGGCATTCTCCCATCGTTATTTCTTCTGCAGGACTTTGATAATGAGCAGGGCGCTGACACAGAGGATTCCAAGCGAGGCGAGAAGCTCATACCGCTCGGTGTGACGAATGTGCAGGGCCTCCGTGATCTCATAGAAGCGGAAAGGAAGGTCGATGCCGCTGATGAACCATAGCAGTGCTCCCATGACCAAAGGGAGCCAGAAATACACCGGCCAACGGAAGCGGTACCGGGGCGCCGGCGGCTGCGGCGGTTGCTGTTGCGGAGGTTGGTTCCATCTCTGGTAGGGGTCTCTCTGCATGGCGCACATGATGGCTCTCCTGAAACGGCCGTGTTGTCGATTCACTCCCTCCAGCATAAGGACAGGGCTGTCGCCGCCGATTCCATGTGACTTACAGGGCTGTGAAAAATGGATGACAAATGGGCGGTGCGACGATCGGAGAAGGTTGAAGAAGAGGCCGAGTACAGTGGAGTGCTCTCGGCCTCGTTACACTGATGCGTCAATCGTCGTCGTCCCTGCCATTGTTTCGCAGTCGGTACCAACCCCAAAGGAACAGGACCAATATCGCCAAGCCCGCAAATTCATAACCCCGTTCTGTTGGCAACTGCGAATTGAATGGAAGCGTTCTGGCGATGTGGTACACACGGTTATCGTTGACGTAGAGAAACAGCAGGGCGGCTACAGAGATAATGAAAACCACTTGGATCAACTTCATTTCTGCACCTCCTTGGGAACATACC
>JAWLHD010000367.1:0-4767 GCA_041690555.1 Anaerohalosphaeraceae bacterium | reverse complement strand
ACCGACAACATTCGTGACGTGATTGCTTTCCCGAAGACCCAGCGAGGTCAATGCCTCCTGACCGACGCACCCAGCGACGTCGACCAGGCCCAGTTGGACGAATTGAATCTTCGTGTCCAGACCCATTCGCATCAGGCTCCGGACCGGATACAGTAAAGCAGGGGTGCAGGCCGCAAGCCTGCACCCCTGTACGCGCAAGGTTTTTGCAGGGCACAGTCCCGCCCGCGGGACGGGGGCACAAAGATGTTTAAGAAAATCGGTCGACGTATCGACGCCATCCTGCGCTGGCTTAAGCTCAAGCCCTTGAGCCTCGCCGAGAAGTGTCGTCTGCAATTCGGCGCGGCCGTACTGTTCAGCCTCGTGCTGGCCCTGCTGATTCCCTATTTCTGGATGAGCAAGCTCACGGAGAAGATCGCGCTGGACGCCGGGCGGGCCGTCGCCGACACTGCGTTCGAAAGGCATTTCCAGATCGAAGTCGACAGCCGCCGTGGACCGGCAATGCTGAGCGCCGATGGGCGGGAGCGAAAGCCCGAGGACAAGGTAAATCGCTGGCTGCGACTGCGCAGTCCGGATAACAAGCCGCCTGAAGATCTGTCTGACAAGCAGAGACAGGTGCTGGAAGAACTTCTGGCCGACGAGCAGCGAAATGATTTTGCATGGATAGACCGCGCACAGAACCTGCCCACGAACAACTACGTTCGCCTTGTGCGTGCCACAGATGCCTGCATCTTCTGCCACCGCCCGCAGGGTTCGGCTGCGGCATTCAACAAGGGGCAGGTGGTCGGCGCTCTGATAGTCCGCACGCCGGCGCGTCAATTAGCCAAGACGGTTTTCATGAACCGGCTCTGGATCAGCATCGCAGGGCTGCTGGCGGCCGTCGGTGCCATGGTTGCTTTCTATATCATCACGCAGCGTGTCATTTTGAGACCGATTCGTCAGTTGCGTGCGCTTGTTAGCAATGTGGCCGAAGGTAATCTCGACTCGCGAAGTTCGATCAAGAGCGGCGACGAGTATGAGCGTCTTTCCGAAGCTTTCAACGAAATGCTGGACGGACTGCAGGAATCGCAAGAGAAACTCCGCCAGGCGAACAAGCAGCTCGACGCGCGGATCGCCCAGCTATCCGATCGCAACATTCAATTGTTTAAAGCTAACAAGCTTAAGAGCGAGTTCCTGGCCAATATCTCGCACGAATTCCGCACACCCCTCAACGCCATTCTCGGATTTGCCGAACTGCTCCGCGAAAGGCGAACCGACGACGGTGAGAAATTCAAACGCTACGCGGAAAACATCATCACGAGCGGACGAAACCTGCTAAACATGATCAACGACCTGCTCGACCTCGCCAAGGCGGAAGCGGGCAAGATGGAGCTGCGCATCGAGAAGACTGACATTCCGCGTCTTTGCGAGGGGGTGGTGGGTTTCTTCGGGCCGCTGATTCGTGAAAAGGGCATTAATGTGACGCTCGACACGGCGCCGGACATTCCGACGGTCCAGACCGATTACGGCAAGGTGCAACAGATCCTTTTCAATCTGCTAAGCAACGCGATCAAATTTACACCTGCCGGCGGTCGCGTGGGTGTCAGCGCTTGGATGCTGGACGACTTGACCGTGCGGATATCTGTCTCCGACACTGGTCCTGGTATTGCTTTGGACGACCGCGACAAAATTTTTGAGAAATTCCGTCAGATCGATGGAAGCATTACTCGGCAGGGAGGTGGCACGGGGCTGGGTCTGGCAATCTGTAAGGAACTGGCCGATCTGCTTGCCGGTACGATCTCTCTGGATACGGAGTTGGGAGAGGGTTCAAAATTCTCTTTGGACATCCCGATCAACCTGATGCCGAAGACGGCAGGGGCAGAAAGCGACGTTTCGGCGACCTGAGCAGGTTGTGGTTTTTGGCGGGCACCCAATTCTTGTGTCAAACGCCATCGCCCTTCATTGCGTCAATGAAGGAGTTCTCGTCGTTGGCCCACTTTCGGGCCTCTATCATATCAATGCTTCCCTGTTTGACCAGTCTTGCCAGGTGCCTTTCGAGTGTAATCATTCGTTCATTGGGCTGGTCCTTTGTCTTCACCTGCAGTACGGAATAGATCTGTTCGATCTTGCCCTTTCTTATGAGGTTGGCTACTGCGTAGTTGTTGTTGAGTATCTCCATGGCCATAATGCGTCCCCGGCCGTCCTTGCGCGGGATGAGCTTTTGACTGAGCACGTAAGCAAGTCCGAGGGACAGTTGATTACGGACCTCTTCCTGCCGTCCGTCGGGGAAGAAGTCCAGAATCCGTGTGACAGTTCCCACAGAGTCGCGCGTGTGCAGTGTGCTGAAGACCAGATGTCCGGTTTCGGCGGCGGTCAGAGTCATGCTGACGGTTTCGGCGTCGCGCATTTCGCCGACGAAGATGATGTCCGGGTCCTGTCGCATCATTGCTCGGAGTCCTCCGGCGAAGCGATCCACGTCTCTTCCGATTTCTCGCTGACTTATCATGGAGTTTTTCTGTTTGAAGATGTATTCGATGGGATCTTCGAGGGTCATGATGCGGCAGGCGCGGTTTTCGTTTATTCTCTCGATCAGGGAAGCAATTGTTGTGCTTTTTCCTGCGCCGGTGATGCCGGTGAACAGGATGAGGCCGTGCTTTCGCCGTACAATGTCCTGCCACGCGTCATTGGGAAAGCCGATATTCTCGGGTTGTGGGATATCGAGGCCCAGGGCGCGAATGGCAGCAGCCATGCCATCGTTTTCGAGGAACACGTTGATCCGAAACTGTATGTCGCCGAGGCGGTAAGAGCAGTCTACCGTCGTATCCCTTCGCAGCGTTGCAAGGTTCTTCTCGCCGATGAGAGGAAAGACCAGATGTTCGAAAAGGTCCTTTGTTATGGTGGCGCCCTTGAGCTTCACAAGATCACCGTCGACCCGATACGCGGGAACCGTTCCCATCTTGATGTGCAGGTCCGACACCCGCAGGGCGCCCTGCTTCTCGAAGTAGGTCAGCAGGTCGATCATGCTGAGCAGATTGCCGTCGCTGCCGGGGTAAATTCGCTTATGCACCGTCATTTCTTCAGCCATAGCGGGCCCTCTCTGTTGATTGCCGTACGTTTGCCATTATACCCGTCCGAGATCCGGCATGTAAAGCTATTTCCGTGTGTGGGCGTCGAGATTGAGATTTGACAGTGCACACTCAGAGAGGCTATAATAGAAGACGTCGTTGGTAAGATAAGAACAAGGAGAAGATCATGAGAAAATGTTCTGCGAGAATGACAATTGTTATTGCCAGTGCAATGATCGCCCTGAGCATGGGAGTCTCAATCGCGCAGAAAACCGGTGAGAACGCCGGTGACGCGACCAAACTCAAATCGGCAGAAAAAGCCGGGTGGACGCTGACCTTCGCCGATGAATTTGACGGCGACACGCTGGACCTGACAAAGTGGAATCCGCGTGACCCGTGGGGTCGGGAGCGCAATAACGAGCTGCAGGCATATGTGTCGGACGCCTTCGAGGTTAAGGATGGCGTTCTGAAGATCAAGGCCGAGAAGCGCCGGGTTGAATACGCCAGCAAGATGCGCGAGTATACTTCCGGCATGATGAGCACGTATAATAAGTTCACGCAGAAATTCGGCTGGTTTGAAATCCGTTGCCGTATTCCGAAGGGCAAGGGTCTGTGGCCTGCATTCTGGCTGCTGCCGGATCCGCTGGGCTGGCCGCCGGAGATCGATGTGCTGGAGACCTTGGGACACCAGACTAAGCGCGCGTATTTCACACATCATTGGCGAGACGAAAACCGCAAGCATCAGCAGCACGGCGGGCACGTGGACACAGTGGACCTCTCCAAGGGCTTCCACACCTACGCCGCGGAATGGTCGCCGGATGCAATCGTATGGTATCTCGACGGCAAGGAGGTTTTCCGCTCCACCCGCTCGGTGCCGAAGGAACTGCCGATGTACATGCTGGTGAATCTTGCCATAGGGGGCAACTGGCCGGGTTCGCCCAATGACGAGACACCGTTTCCGTCAAGTCTTGATGTCGATTACGTTCGAGTGTACACGCGGAAGTAGACTGTCTGATATGCAAGAGGCCTTAGGTTAGCAGCATCTTCAATTTGTCTTGACAATTTCGTGCGTCCCGTTGATATTTGCGTTATGAGCAACGCTCCGAGAAATCTCTACATCATTGACGGTCATGCACATATTTATGCGGCCCATTATGCACCGATGCGGCCTTTGAACAGTCCTGCGGGTGAACCTACGAAGGCGACCTACGTTTTCACGACGGCCGTTCTCGGTCTGATCGAACGCAAAAAGCCCGATATGCTGGTTGTGGCTATGGACACCAAGGGGCCGACCTTCCGCAGTGAGATCTTTGCAGATTACAAGGCACACCGTCCGCCGATGCCCGATGAATTGCCGGCTCAAATCGCACGGATCGAAGAGATTCTTGATGCGCTGCATGTTCCCGTGCTGCGTGTCGACGGTTTTGAAGCTGATGACGTGATTGGTACGCTTGCCTGCCAGGCGTCGCCCCGGGGAATTCGCACTTACATCTGTTCCAAAGATAAGGATATGCTGCAGCTTATTGACGAGCACACCGTCTCCTATGACATGAAGAACGACGTGGTTACGGATCTTGCAGCCCTGCACCAAAACATGCGCATCACGCCGGCTCAGTTCATAGATGTGCTGGCCCTCCAGGGCGACACCGTGGACAACGTGCCGGGGGTAAAGGACGTTGGCCCCAAGACGGCGCTGCAGTGGATACAGAAGTATGGTTCGCTGGAA
>JAWLHD010000366.1:0-4781 GCA_041690555.1 Anaerohalosphaeraceae bacterium | reverse complement strand
CCGACGAGATCACAAAGCTCGTATGGGCCATCGACAGAGAAGACGGCGCCGTCGACGGCCGAATGGACGGGCCAATAGTATAAAACCGGCCCGCAAGCCGCGAAACTGACTTGCAATAAAGTCCCGCATAAGCGAAAATGCGCTGCGGCCAGCCTGCAAGTTTAGTGTAAATCGAACCATGAAGCCAAATGTTGTGACGGCTGAGGGGTAACTGACAACACTGGGGGACAACAAAGGAAAGGATCGTTTATGGACGGTTTGGCAGCACTCGATTGGGCGGTCATCGCCGGTTACTTTGCCGCATTGATACTCGTCGTCTGGTGGTCCTCAAAGCGGCAGGACACTTCCGAGGACTACTTCCTCGCCGGCCGAAACATCGGCTTCTTCGCCGTAGGCGCCTCACTATTCGCGTCCAATATCGGCTCTGAGCACATAGTCGGGCTCTCGGGACAGGGCGCCTCTACCGGCATGGCAATGGCCCATTGGGAACTGCACGCGTGGGTCATGATCCTCCTGGCGTGGGTCTTCGTCCCATTCTACTACCGCTCCGGCGTCTTCACGATGCCAGAATTCCTCGAACGCCGCTTTAGTCCCGCCGCCCGATGGATACTGTCCGTCGTCTCCCTCGTAGCCTATGTCTTCACCAAAGTCTCCGTAACCGTCTATGCGGGCGCACTTGTCTTCGAAGCCCTCCTGCCCGATCTTAACCTCACCATCCTTGGCCAGACCTATGGTCCGTTCTGGATAGGCGCATTCGCAACGGTCATCCTCACGGGCATATACACCATTTTCGGCGGCCTTCGCGCGGTACTCTACACCGACTCAGCCCAGGCCGTCATCCTCCTGGCGGGCTCCTTCTTCATAACATTCTTTGGCTTGAGGCTCCTCGGCGGCTGGGGCGAACTCATCTCAGTCTGCAAGGACGACGCCGCCCAGTTTGCACTCTGGCGTCCGCTCTCAGACCCCGATTTCCCCTGGCTCGGCATCATCATCGCATCGCCCGTTATCGGCATCTGGTACTGGTGCACCGACCAGTACATCGTCCAGCGAACCCTCGCAGCCAAGAACCTCACTCATGCCCGCCGCGGCGCGATCTGGGGCGGCTTCCTCAAGGTCTGGCCCGTCCTCATCTTCCTCGTACCAGGCATGATCGGCTACGCTCTCCATCAAAAGGGCATGCTCCAGATTCCTCTGAAGGCCGAAGGCGACATCCAGGGCGATATGGTCTTCCCGACAATGGTCAAGACGCTCCTGCCGCCCGGCCTGCGAGGCCTGGTGGTAGGGGGGCTGCTTGCCGCCTTAATGAGCTCTCTCTCCAGCCTTTTCAACTCCTCAGCTTCCCTCTTCACAGTCGATATCTATGAAAAAATACGCCCCGGCCGCTCCGAACGCCACCTCGTAACAGTTGGCCGAATCGCCACTGGCGTTGTCGTCGTCCTCGGTATGCTCTGGATCCCGGTCATGCACACCATAGGTCAGGGCGGCCTTTACAAGTACCTGCAAAGCGTCCAGGGCTACCTTGCCCCGCCCATCACCGCCGTCTTCCTCCTTGGACTGTTCTGGAAACGCATCAACTCCCGCGGGGCCGTTGCCGGACTCGCCCTCGGGTTCATCCTCGGAATGCTCAAACTCACACTTGAAGCCTGTGCCGGCGCCGGATATCTCGACAATCTGGTATGGCTCAAGGCCATCGGCACCTTTAATTTCCTCTACGCATCGGGCGCCTTATTGCTGATAAGCGTGATCGTTATCATCGGCACGTCGCTCCTCTCCGCTCCGCCCCCCGCCGAGCAGATCGTCAACCTCACCTATGCAACCGCTACCGACGAGCAGAGACGTGAGAATCGCCAAAGCTGGAATTGGATCGACGTTGTTGGTACAATTGTCGTTTTGGGCCTTGTGTTGGGCATGTATACCTATTTCACGGTTTGGCTCAGATAACGGCTCTCACGGTTCAGGAGATTTGTAATGAAGCAGAATGATCGCATTTCCAGACGGCACTTCATGAGTGCATCCGCCGCCGTAGCGGCGTTCACCCTCGTCCCGCGACACGTCCTCGGCGGCCCGGCCTTCGTCCCCCCAAGCGAAAAGCTCAACATCGCCCATATCGGCATCGGAGGCCGAGGCGGCGCACAACTCGGAGGCTGCGACAGCGAAAACTATGTCGCCCTCTGCGATGTCGACGAACGCCGCGCCGGCGGTGCATTCAACAAGTACCCCAATGCAAAACGCTTTACCGATTTCCGAAAAATGCTCGATGCCGTTGAAAACGAAATCGACGCGGTCTGCGTGTGCACACCCGACCACACCCACGCTGTCGCCGTCATGAACGCACTCAAACGCGGAAAGCACGTCTATTGCGAGAAGCCGCTGGCTCACTCCATCGGTGAAATCCGCGCCATCATGGCCGAGGCCCGCAAGCAAAAGGTCGTCACACAGCTTGGCAACCAGGGCCACTCCTTCGACACGATACGCATGTTCTGCGAGTGGATATGGGACGGGGCAATTGGCGAAGTCACCGAAGTCCACGCCCGCTGCAGCGCCAACCACTGCCGCATTGACCGGCTCTCCAAACGCACCGAAAAGCACGAGATTCCCAAAGAGGTAGACTGGAACCTATGGCTCGGACCGGCCAAACCCCGCCCGTACAATCCGATGTACATGCCCGGCAGTTGGCGTGCATGGATGCCCTTCGGCTCCGGCACCATCGGCGACTGGGTCTGCCACGTCGTCGACCCCGTGTTTTGGGCCCTCGACCTCGGCGCCCCGACAAGCGTGCAGGCCCAGGTAAAAGACTACGACTCCAAACTCCACAACGACACCTTTGCACCTTGGAAGATAATCACATTCGAATTCCCCGCCAAGGACAAGCGCGGCCCCGTCAAACTCCTGTGGCACAGCGCAAATGCCGTGATACCTCGCCCCGATGTGCTCGAAGAAGGCCGCAATGTGGTCGACACCGGAGCAGTCGTCTACGGAACAAAGGGCGCCATCATGTACGGCTCTCACGGCGCCGGCGGGCTGCGCATCATCCCCGAATCCAAAATGAAGGAATACAAGCAGCCCGCAAAGACCCTGCCACGGGTTCGCAGCCACCATGCCGACTGGCTCGACGCAATCAAGAACGGCAAACAGGCCGGCTCCAATTTCGACTACGGTGGACCGCTCACCGAGCTTGCACGACTCGGCATCATCGCAATGCAGTTCCCTGGCCAGAAGCTCCAATGGGACGGCCCCGCCGCAAGATTCCCCAACTGCCCCGAAGCCAACGCACTCGTCGATCCCCCGTCGAGAGAAGGCTGGACACTGTAAGGCCCGCGGAGATCATAAGACAGATAACTCAGGAGACAAGTGATGAAACTCTATACCCGCCGAGTCACCGCAGCGATCTGCCTCGCTGCCCTTTTAGCCGCCTCTGCCGCCGCCGTACCCGACTGGCCCCGTTTCCGAGGTCCCGACGGCATGGGCACAAGCGACGCAAAAGGCCTGCCGCTTTCATGGAGCCATGATCAAAACATTGCCTGGAAAACCCCGCTCCCCGGCCCCGGCGCATCGAGCCCAATCGTATTCAATAATCGCATCTACGTTACCTGCTACACCGGCTACTTCATCCCCGACCAGCCCGGCGGCACCCTCGAAGAGCTCAGGCGACACCTCATCGCTCTCAACCCGACCGATGGCAGTATTATCTGGGACAAATCCGTCCCTGCCAGACTCCCCGAAGAAAGACGAATCCGCGACCACGGCTATGCCGGCGGCACGCCCGCCGCGGACGCCGCACGCATTTATGCCTTCTTCGGCAAGTCCGGCGTTTTCGCCTTCGACCATGACGGCAAACAGCTCTGGCACGCCGATGTCGGCGACAAGACCCACGGTTGGGGTTCCGGCACATCGCCCGTCCTCTACAAGGAACTCGTCTTCATCAACGCCAGTGTCGAAAGCGAATCCCTCTTTGCCCTCGACCGAAGTACCGGCGACGTCCGCTGGACAGCAGGGGGCATTCGTGAGTCGTGGAACACCCCCGTAGTCATCAAAGCCAAATCAGGCCGCGAGGAATTGATCGTCGGTGTCAAGGACAAGGTGCTCGCATTCAATCCCGCAACCGGCGACCCGCTCTGGTCCTGCAATACCGACATCACCTGGTACATGGTTCCCAGCATCGTCGCCCACGACGGTGTCGTCTACGCCCTTGGCGGCCGATCCGGAGTAGCCGCCCTCGCCGTCCGAGCGGGCGGAACCGGCGACGTAACCGCCACCCACCGCCTCTGGACAAGTTACAAAGGTTCAAACGTCTGCTCGCCCGTCTACCTTGACGGCCACCTCTACTACGCCCACGAACAGCGCGGCATCGCATGCTGTGCACGAGCCGATACCGGCGAACTCGTCTACGAAGAACGCCTCGATCGTGCCGGACAGATCTATGCCTCCACACTCCTCGCCGATGGACGAATCTACTTCCTCACACGCGACGGAAAGACCTTCGTACTTGCCGCAAAACCCCAGTTTCAGCAGCTCTCCGTAAACGACCTCAACGATCGAAGCATCTTCAACGGAAGCCCCGCAGTACTCGGCAATCGACTGCTGATACGATCCGACAAATACCTGTATTGCATAGGAAAATAATATTGCATATGTGTCATTCCCGCGCAGGCGGGAATCCGGAAAAACCGGTAACACTTACTTTCGAGGAGAAGTGATCATGAACCGCACAACCTTTGTCGCAGCAGCCATCATGATGGCCCTCGCCGCTCCGGCTTTCGCCGAAGAACTCACCTATATCG
>JAWLHD010000365.1:0-4791 GCA_041690555.1 Anaerohalosphaeraceae bacterium | reverse complement strand
TTCTCCATCTCTGGCGCAAACTATGATGAAAGCGCCTACAGCGTCGACACAGGCCGTGGCAAAGCAGTGATCGACGTGGTCGGCAACGCGGCACTCGGGCGGATGAATGTCGGCGGAAACCTCGAAGTCAGCGCGACCGGCACGATAACCCAGACGGACGACGTGTCGGTGGGCGGGGCCGCGAGTTTCAGTGGAAACACCTTGTATCTGGAGGGTGCGCTTTCTGTTTCGAATCCCGTTGTCACCGACGTCAATAGCCTGAATCTCAACAATGTGAGTTCAGCGCTCGTTTTCGAAGAAGCGGATGACATCACTCTTATTGACGAAAACCGTCTGAGCGGAACGGGTGCGCTGACACTGCATGCGAACGGTGCGATTCGGGAGGCCGCGGGGGCTTCGCTGACGTCCGCGAACGACCTGACGCTGCGTGCGGGTGGAGACATCGTACTTGGTGGCGCCAATCAACTCTCGGGTAGTCTGGACCTCGACGCCACGGGTCACGACATAACCTTGAGCAATGCCACGGATACATTCTTCACGAACCTGGCTGCCAGGAAACTGACCATTCACTCGCAAGGCGCGGTCTCGCACAGCGAGACGGCGACCGTCGCCATTGAAACCCTTCATGTCGGCGAAGCGTCATCATTGAAACTGGACAATGGCACAAATGCGCTCACGATCGAGCGAATCCAATCCGTAGGTGATGTCGACATCGATGCCGGCGATGTGCACTTGACGGGGCGCGTTACAACGCAGGCGCGGGCTGATCTCAAATCAGACAAGGGCGTTACCGGCGACGCAGGTAGCGTAATCTCGGCCAGCAAGATCACACTGGATGCAGGTACCGGAATCGGTACCGCCGGCGACGCACTGAGGACCAGCACCTCGTCCCTCGACGTCGAAACGGATGCCGGTGTCATAAACATGGTCAACACGGGCAGTGTGACGCTTGAGATGCTGAAGACCGGCGCAGGTGACATCATTTTCACGAACGATAAGGATATCGCTATTGACCGCGTAGAGACGGATCTTGTCAGTGGCAAAGTGGTCTTGACCACTAGCGACGGGGACATGACCGGTGTGGGCCCGACACCGGCCCATACCCAAGCGGAAGCCGATGTGGTCGGCAACTCCGCGAGCTTCTTCACAATGCCGGGGAATTTCGGCACCGTTTCGCGTCCAATCGTTGTCTATGCTCCACACGACATCACTCTGGTCAGTATGATTAGCTTTGATCCCGTCTTTCTGCCTTCGTCACGGACAGGTACAGTCGCCGACTTTTCGCCGTTACGCTTCTCTGCATTCGACATCCTGACGGGGTTGGCCGGCGAACAGGTAACGCAGGTCGAAAATCTGGAGACCCTCGATCCGGCTATCTTCACCGAAGTGCATAACTACAATCTTTCGGATATTTCCATTCTGATGCCTTCCGATCAGCGCTACGACGAGCCATAGCCGCAATGCGTCCCGGGGAGAGCGCGGCTGGGGGTTGCGGCCCGGTCATTTGCCACCACGCGATGACCGTGACTGTTCACTCATGTGATCAGGCCCGGGTTCGAGGGGCGGTTACGGTCGTTCCCGGCGGTAGAGCGCGTGGGCTTGTTCGAGCGCTGCGAGGTGACCTACAGGGGCGCGCAGAGCGCCTGTAGCTCACCTTGCACCCTGAATCCTAGTTGCTTGCTTCCATGCGATGTGGCCAGGCGCGCATGGCACGGCGACGCCACAGCCACAGCAGCGTGGCGGCAAACCACCACTCGACACCCATCGCACCGCCGCCGAGTCGGAAGTCCGCGTCCGGCGTCCGCCCGGTCGTTTCATCGTCGCCGTCCACGGCCCGCGGCACAGCCAGCGAACCCGGATCGCGGATGATCCCGTCGGCATGGCGAATCCGCAAAGGCACCGCCTCACGCCCCATGTGGAATGAATCCGGGCAGCAAGTTATGGTGCGAAGGCCGTCTGCTGCCGCCTCAAGTGGCGGGCATCGAAGGGTGGCGTAAGCGCGTTTTAACATGCGCTAAGCCTTGGCCTGATGAGCGTTTTCGGTACGAGCTGCACGCATCTCGCGCCCGGAAAAGGTTTTTTCACGTCTTTTCCGCCGTTTGGCTACCGAGTGCCGTGCTTCCCCTCCAGACCTCAACCGGCGATAATCACCACGCCCATTTTTCCTCCGTGTAGGCCCTGGCTTCTGCGGACAGCTGGGCAGCGCGATCTCAGATTGTGAAAATTTTCCACTTGATATGTTGCAACCGAGCACTGCCGTAGGCCGAAAATGAATTTCATTCCAACAGTCCTGGAGAAGGCGAGAGTAGCCCTTTTCAGGGTAAAGCCGTTGGCGCCGTATCTAGTCGCCATTCTGCTGGCCGGAGCTGTTTCAAGCCGCAACTGGTTCGTTATTCCATTTGCAACCGGAACACTGCTGGCAGCCTGGTTCTTTTTCCGACGAGGCGGGCGGATTACTGCTGCTCTTTTTCTGGGCGTCGGTGTGTTCTGGACCGTGTATTTCCGCGGGGTATTTCGGTGGGCAAGAACGCTGGGAAGCGATTCATTTGCGGAAGCGCAAACATTTGATCTCCATGAGGCGCTGTTTTTCCTCAGTTCTCTCTGGCAGGTGATTCAACCGGGAAGTGTGAAGTCATTTGTGTTGGATATTGCTTCCGCAATCGTTTTGGCGCTCGTGATTCGCTGGGCGCTGCAAAAGATCGTAAATGTAAAACACTTACGGCCATCTTCGGTTGTGATGCTCATGTTGGTTCCGTTCTTGTGGGCGGTTGCTGTCAGTGTTAAGTCATTTGAGAATAATTCGGATGTCTTTAACAAGGTTAGTCATAACTTCTCTCACCAGATAAGCGTCAGCGATGCTGGCAAGAAGAATCTTAAAGTGTTGGTGTATGTCGGCGAATCAACATCGGCGATGAATCTCCAGCTCTATGGCTACCCTCGTGAGACAACGCCCAGGTTAATGAACCTTAGTGAGACTACGGAGGGGATGCTTGTCTTCGAGAACGTTTTCTCCACGCATACGCACACCTCCCTGTCGCTCCTGGAGGCTCTGAGTCTGGGTTTCGGCAACGATGAAGGAAACCGTCCGATTTTTGACCAGAGACGAGTGTCCATAGTGGATGCGCTCAATGCGGGTGGTGTAAGAACACATCTTGTGAGCAATCAAGGGCAAACAGGAACGTGGAATCTGGCTGGAACGATTTTGTTCAAGAATGCTGCGCACAAGGTTTGGGGTTCAGATTCGCGATGGTTATCTAATCTTGAATACAAGATGGAAAAGCCATTCGATCATGAACTGTTTGCACGCGAACTCCCCAAAGCGCTGCGCGAGCCTGGCCCGGCCGTCGTTTTTTTGCACTCGTACGCAGGACATGGTCCTTATGTCCAGAACATTCCTCCGGAGTTCCGCAGGAAAGTCGATAGCTATTTCGAATCGATGGGTCCCCAAGGTGTTCTTGGTGAAGCGCTCGCCAGCGATGGTCGGCTCAAGCGGGTTGAATCATACGATTCTGCCATGCGCTATGTGGACTACAGTGTTTCGGAAGTCATCAATATGGCTTCAGGTTCAGCTGAGCCCGTGGTGGTCGTCTATTTCGCAGATCACGGCGATTCAGTGTTTAGCGGTCGCGCGCACGATTCATCCAGATTCATACACGAAATGGCGAGAGTTCCCTACATCGTATTCTTCAACGATGCTGCCCGCGCGAGCCTCAATGAAAAGTATGCTGCGCTCAATGCAATCTCTGATTCGAGGCGGCCGCTGACCTTAAGAACCGTTGCGCCGACGATCCTGTCATTGTTTGGTATCGCCCCTGAGGGCCAGGAGAAGGGGTTTGGCAACCGGGATAAAGGGCCGATTGTTTTCCGAAAGACCAACGGAGGCGGTTCTTACGTTAGTTTGTCGCCCAATGCTGAAATTGACAGCAGCTTTTCCGAGGTTACGGATCAGGCGACACAGGTGTTCAGGACGACGCAGTCAAACGTGGATCCGCTCATCTGTTATCACCGTTCAAACACCATTGCAAAGGCTTTGCGTGGTGCGCTGGTATCTAACTGTCTGGAGTTCGATCTGGTCGTCGAAAAGGACGGTCGTTTGGATGTGTATCACCCCCCGGCGAGCTCGGCGAACGTGACGTTGCAAGACATCGTTAGCATTGCGAACTCGAGGGGTGTGCGTGGCATTTGGATTGATGGGAAGAACCTGGATGTTCCGGAAAATTGCAAGGTTCTTTCGGATTTCATCAGCGGTCAAACGCATCGGCCTGAGAATGTGTTGGTCGAGTTTCCCAGTCAAACGGATTTTTATGATGATGCAACGCTCAAGGGTTGTTCTGAGTCATTGCAAAGGCAAGGTATACGCACCTCGTATTATGTTCCTACAAAGACTGTAATTGCATGCGCGAACGCAATCAGGGACAAGGCGGTTGAGAGCAAAGAGTGCCGGGAGTTGAATAATAAGCTCGCCAAGGCGGCAAATTCGGATGTCTTCACCGACTTCAGCTTTGATGTGCGTGGGCTGACGGCGATGCGAACGCTTTCAGCGGGCAAATTGCTGCGCTGGAATACCTGGGGTGTGCAGGCAGGCAATTTGGCAGCCCTGGAGGGACAGCAGTTCGGTATGGTGATTGTGAGGACAAAGGCTGATCCGAACGGCAGATGAGCCACGGCCAAAACGCCAAGCCGTTGTGCGCCAACGGTTGTTGGTATCCTGAGAAAAATGCTGTGACTTTCTCTGCGTGCGGGTAAGGGCTGCCTTTGTGCGCTGGCCGTGCCTGTGCAGCAAGTCCTCAG
>JAWLHD010000364.1:0-4806 GCA_041690555.1 Anaerohalosphaeraceae bacterium | reverse complement strand
CCGATGTTGAATCCCCCTCGATCATTCGAATCCGCTTGCAAAGAGGATGCGCCTCGATCACACGGCGATTGTGCTGCCTGATCTCTATGTCCACCCCTATCACTTCACCCTTGCCCAGAACCTCAAACATCGAAGCATAGAATATCAGGCCGCCCCCGTGTGCAATCCCTGTCTCGATAACATAATCCGGCCTCACACTGAATATCAGCTCTTGCATCAGAACAATATCCTCGGCAGTCTGAATAACAGGTACCCCGAACCATTCGATCTCATAATCGATCCGGTTCTTTGCCGAAGCTTCCAGCCACCGCTCCGCCGCCTCCGCCAGTCCCGGATCATCTTTTTGCTCGCACCGCTTCACAAAAGGCCCGAGCGATTCCGTATCCCAGCAAACAGCCTCTTTCGTTTCTTTCATCCTGCCGCCGCCTCTCATAAATCTTAAACCATACCACAAGGAAGCCGAACACCGTATTTGTCAAGAAGCTCACGATTCGACGGCGACTCCTCGGACAGGGCAGCCAGTCTCTCGATGGCCTGCTGCGCCTCATCCTTCCTGCACTGACCGTCAAGTGCCCGCCAAAGACCCCACTGTGCGAACAGATGATTGCCGAATCGCTTCAGCAGGCCGCCGAATACACGCTCCGCTTCCTCGTACCGCCCCTCACGCAGGTAGCGGTTGCCCAGAAAATTGACCCTGATGTTGCCGTCGTACTGAACCTGCTTGACCTGTTCCGGTGTGAAGTCCGCCGTACGCACGCAAGCCCGACCATAAACGTGCTCGCTCATATCGCCCGTCAGGCAGTGTCGCGCGAGCGCAATATCATACATCTCACTGCCGACAAGCGGAGTAAACACCTTTATCTCGGACCAGTCAATATCCAGTTCCATCGCAAATCGAACCGTCTCCTCCATCATTCCCAGCGTCTCGCCTACAAAACCCACTATATAAAACGCCCTGATGCCGATGGCGTGCCTCTTGAGCAGTGCAATCTTCTCCTTGACCAGGTCCAGGTCCAGATTCTTCTTCAATATGTGCTTCTGAACGTATGAACTGCCGCTTTCGACCGCAATAGTCATGGACCGCAGCCCTGCCTCCTTCAGGCTAACCACAAGTTCCTCGCTCAATTTCCAGACCGCCAGCCCGTTCGGAAACTCAAGGTGAAACCGCCCAGGATATCTCTCGCAAAGAGCCCGGCAGAATGCCGCCGCGCGTCGCGCCGAGTAGTTGAACATATCATCCTGTATCAGCAAATTGTCGATGTTGTAATCCCCCACCAGCCGGCCGATGTGCTCCATCATATATTCTGTGGAGTGACCCCTGACACGCCGACCGTGGACTCCATGCGCCGCGCAGAATGTGCACCGCATCGGGCAGCCGCGCGTCGTCATCACCGCCGCCGACCTGGCGCCGCCTTGGACCTCACCCGATCCCATTCTCTCCGCATCGATCGAATTGCCGATGTAATCCCAAACTTCGGGCAGAAGATCCCACGCAGGCGTCGCCAGACTGTCCAAATCCTCTACAATAGCCGCCTCTTTCGCGCCAGCACAGTCCCCGTGCGCCGCCGCTGTGTGCGGACTTGTCTTCGCCGACCCGCTGCCGATCCTGTCGAGCAGTCGGACAAACTCCTCCTCCGCCTCGCCCAGTATCACGTAATCGACGGCGCCCGTCGCAAGAACTTGGCTGTACATCTTCGTAGGATAGTGCCCCCCGACTACAGTCAAAACGGCCGGGCACACACGCTTGCTTCGTCGGACCATCTCTTCCACCGAACTCCACGCCACGTTGAACAGACAACTTACCCCGACTACGTCGAACCCGCCCGACCGCAAGACTGCTTCGAAATGCTCCTCAAAGAAATCCGACATATCCTTATCAGCGAAATAGCCTCCTTCTCTGCATACATAAAACGCCCGGTGCACGTCGTGTATCCTCACATCGTGCCCTGCCCTCCGTAATCCGGCCGCAATATACAGTATCCCAAGCGGAGCCGCAGGCCGCCAATCCACACTCCGAGTAAAGTCAGAACAGCCGCTCCGAAGATTGGCAATCTCCTCACGCAACATGTGAAGCGAAAAACTCGGCGAAACGACCAGCAGAACTCTCATGCCCCACTACCCCCCAGACAACTGAACAGCTCCCCGCCTCCGCAGCCGCACTGACCCCTGGCGCACCTCTGCAGCATACCCTGTTCGATCAGTTGATATATAACCACCAGATGATTAGGCGTAAACTCCCCCCGGTAGAATGTCTTGCCCGACGTATTCTGAACCTTCGGCTCAAGTGATTTGCCCGCCAGAAGCAAATCCATCAAACGCACCACCGGCCCCGCCGACTGAATCAGCGTCCTGCAAAACACATCATGGATCGTGTCCTCCACGTCGAATACCGTCCGTTGCTGATGGTAAATAGGACCATTGTCAGCCTTCGAGTCGATCTCGTGCAGGCTCGTACCTGTATAACACGGCCGCTGCATATATAGCGGCCACAACAGCGTGTCCGAACTCTTGAACCAGGGCGACAAACCAAGATGCAGATTCACGCTGCGGCAATCCGCAATGGTGTTAAGCAAAGGTCTTTTTATCATCCCGATTCCGAAGCTGAACACAACCGACGGCGCCTCCCGCTTGACCCATCGCACGGTCTCCTCGCTATTCAGTGTCTCCGTATTCACGCGCAATACAGATGGACACTCCCCCAAATGAAACTCATCATCGGGATAATAACGCCCCTCCACTTCGTCGCGTTTCATAAGATGCCCATTCAGCAGGTCTACGGCGCTCCGCTCAAAATCGCCCGACACGTCGTACTTGCCGACATAATCGCCCTTGACGATATCCTGCACGATCAGTGCAGAGCCGGGATAGCGGTCCAGCAGCTTGTTCACAACGTACTTGTATCGCCTGTGAACACCCGAAAAAATCAGCAGTTTTGACATGGGCCTATTCACTCGTTCCGCCGCCTGTAATATATACCGCCGGTGCAGGCACAATTATCCTGCCTCCCCTTCCAGTGAAGCCCTTCAGCGATTCAACGATCTCTTCCTGATGCAGCCAGGCCAGAAGCAGAACATAGTCAACGCTTTCGTCGATGGCGTCGGGCGAATGAATCGGCAGTCGAACGCCCGGCATAAGCCTGCCCTGCTTGTGTTCGCCATTGTCTACAAGATAATCAATATACCGCGAATCCAAACCGCACGAATTCAGCACCGCGCTGGCCTTTATGCCCGCCCCGTAGCCGACGATCCGCTTGCCCGCCTCGCGCGCACGGCTCACCACTTCGAACAACTCCCGCCTCAGCGCAAGCCCCCTCTCGAATCTCTCCGCATAGTACCTGGCCGTACTGATGCCGATCTTCCGCTCCTCCTCAAGCATCGACTCAACCGCCGGCGAAACCGTAACGTCCCCTTTCCAGCCCGCGTAGAACCTCAAACCGCCCCCCAACTCGCCATAATGAATTACCTCCGAAACCACAAGTCCCGACATTGCAAACAGCCTTGCAAGACTGCTCAAAGAAAAATGGTACTTGCGCAGATGCGCCAGAATGTCGTAAAAGTTCCCTTCCAGCAGGTCCCTCACATAAGGCACCTCCATCACAATCCGCCCATGATCGCCGAGCATCGCCGCACAGCAGCCCACGAATTCATGCAAGTCCGGCACAATCTCCAGCACGTGCTTTGCTGCAATCAGGTCCGCTTTGCCCTTGCGCCGCACTACGTCAGCCGCAACCGATTCATTCAAGAAGTCAACTATAGTCTCAATGCCCTTATCGCGAGCCAATGCCCCAATCTCACCCACCGGATCGATGTTCACAATCCTTACGCCGTCACCGGCAAAATTTTCAAGAAAAACCCCGTCCGATCCCCCAACCTCCACCACCAGTGAATCACCGTCCAATCCGAGACGCCGCTTCAATTCCAGATAAACCCGCCGGTCCCGCTCAATGACCGCCCTGGATGTCTTCGACAGATACTTGTTCTCCGAAGGCAGAAGTTCCGCCGGAACCGACTCCACCGACTGAAAAGTACTGCACTCACGGCACACCGCATAGTGCAGCGGATAAAACAACTCCGGCGCAAACTCATCCGCCGGATCGATCAACTGCCCGCCAAGCGGCATAAGCGGCGCCTTGTAGACAACCACAAGATCGCCCCCACCGCAAACACCGCATGTAAAATCTCCGCGTACGCCAACTGCACTCGCCCCTGCTCGATTTTGCGTCATCAGCGACAACTCTTCACCTCCGCTTTCTGCACGGCCCCAATGTCCTTTTGCAATTCTTCCCACTCCAGTATCGCATCAATCACGTACCCGATCTCATCATCCCTAATCCCGACATAAAACGGAAGCACTACATACTGCTCCCATATCCGCATCGCCGTGGGCACATCGGCCTCGAACCGCCTGTAATAAGGAAGATACGGCACCGGCATTGTGTGAACGCCCGTGGCGATGCCCTTCTCCTGCATGTGCACGATGAACGCATCCCTCGCCCGTCTGTCCGCAACCCGCACCATGAAGTCATAATACGGCGTCGAAAAATCATATGGAAACGCCGGCCTTACGTGAACGCATCCGTCGATGCCCGCAAGGTACTTGCCAAGTATATCCTTCCTGCTGCTGTTCATCCCGTCCAGCTTCTCGAGCTGCGCCAGACCCACCGCCGCAATAATGTCGCACATGTTGTATTTGTAACCCAGTTCGCGCACCTCGTAATACCAGTGCATCGGATTGCACTCCCCTTCCGCCTGAACATGCCTCGCATAAGTATCCGTAGTCATGCCGACTTCTTTGAGCGACCGCAGG
>JAWLHD010000363.1:0-4807 GCA_041690555.1 Anaerohalosphaeraceae bacterium | reverse complement strand
CATTATTCTCGGCATTGTCCAGACGATGTCGTTGGTATTCCGCAGGCAGTTCAAAAATGTGTTTTAACACCCTTATTGAGAGAACACTTTGGAGCCCGCTAGCCGAGGGTAGTGTCTGATGGCAAACGTTCGAATCATTGATTTGGTCAAGCGCTACGGTCAAGTGTACGCCGTTAACCACGTGAGCGCCGAAATCGCTGAGGGCTCGTTTACTGCGATTCTTGGCCCTTCTGGCTGCGGCAAGACAACGCTGCTGCGCTGCATTGCTGGGCTCAATATGCCTGATGAAGGACAGATCTTCATCGGCGGAAAAGATGTAACCCGCCTCCAGTCATTTAAACGCAATCTCGGCATGGTCTTCCAGCGCCCGTCTATGTTTCCGCACATGACCGCGTTTGAAAATATTGCCTGGGGTTTGCGCCTACGTGGATGGAACAAGAGTGACATTCCGCGCCGGGTTAAGGAAATGCTCCAACTGGTTCATCTAAGCGAGATGGAAAACCGGACGTTTCGCCAGCTCTCTGGCGGCCAGGCACAACGGGTCGTCATCGCCCGCGCCCTCGCACCAGCACCAGATTTGCTGTTACTCGATGAACCACTCAGTGCACTTGACGCCAAACTTCGCGATGAGTTGCTGCTGGAAATATCCGAAATCCATCGAAAGACGGGTTGCACCACCCTGCTAGTAACACATGATCAGGGGGAGGCGCTAACGACCGCTGACAACGTTTTGCTAATGAATGAGGGTCGTATCGAACAGGAAGGGTCACCACTGGACATCTACCGCACTCCAAAAACGCTTTTCAGCGCGACCTTCATCGGGACGAATAACTTTCTTCCCGGCGTAGTGGTGCAAAGCGGTGACCCTTCTATTGTACAAGTAGAAGATCTGGGAATCACCTTCGAAACAAACATGCTGGTGCCCGACCACGCCGCCGGTGCAGCAGTATGGGTCTGCATTCGCGCTGACGATATTGACGTCATTGAACCGGAACAACGCGGAAATTACGCCAACGTCATCACGGTTCACGTTGACCGAGTGGCGCTAACCGGTGGCGTTGTCATTATCGAGGGAAAGCTCAAGGACCGTCTGCTGCGCATTCATGTTGGCGGAGGCCGCAGGTTTGAACTGCTCGATGCTGTCGGCCAGGATATAAGTTGTGGGCTGAACAACGTCGCGATTGTCCCGCGCGAGGCGCAGCCGAACGGCCGCCTCGCTTCCAGCCTTCCTCAAGCCGTTCGTTAGGAGGTCGCGCAATGCCCTGCACCCCGCATGTTATTGCTCACCGAGGCGCTTCAGGCCGATTCCCGGAGAATACGCTCTCCGCATTTGAGCATGCAGTCGAAGTCGGCACCGATTGGATCGAACTCGACGTCGTAACTACGGCGGATGACGTCGTCATCGTGTCGCACGACACGCGAGTGGATCGATGCACCGATGGTACAGGCAAGTTCGCCGATATGACGCTCGCGCAGGTCAAGCAGCTTGACGCTGGTGTTCGCTTTGGTGAGGCATTTGCAGGCACGAAGATTCCGACACTCGATGAAGCACTCGACGTCATTGGGGACGGGCGCGTCAGACTTTGTTTTGAGATCAAGGGTGACGATACCGATCACTATATTCGCAACGCCTACGCCACAGTGCAACTACTGCAACGGCGTGGCTTCCTGCGTTATGCCGCAGTGTCGTCGTTTAACCATGAGAGCCTAAGAGCTGTCAAAGGTTGGGAACCTCTGCTCGTAACATCTCTGGACCCGACACCGCAGGACGGCACGCTCACGCCGTGGGAGTTGTGCCAGCAAGTGTTGCGCTGCGGGGCGAACTTCATGCAGCACTGGCATGGCACGATGACAGAAGCAATTGTCGACGAAGCGCATAAACACGGGTTCGCCATCTGGGCATGGACAACTAACGAGGTCGCTGATATGCGCCGGATGGTAGATCTGGGTGTGGATGCGATAATGAGTGACTATCCTGATGTCCTGCGCGACTTGGTCGACGGCAAGCTTGAGCCTGCCTGACGTTGACCGTGCATAGCTACGATCGCTGAAGAACACATGCCATGAAGCACTTTGTCCTCGGCATTGACCAGGGCACGACTGGGACATTCGTCGGCCTAATGAACGCGGATGGTGAGTTGGTCGCTAGCGCCGACCAACCGCACTGCCAGATCTACCCGAGACCGGGATGGGTAGAGCAAGACCCGCTGGAACTGGTCAGAAACGTATTTGCGCTGGTCAACCGGGTCATGAGCACTTCGGGCGTAACGGCCGTCGAGATAGCAGGAATCGGCATCGCCAACCAAGGCGAGAGCATCGTGATGTGGGACCGCCGGACCGGACAGCCGCTCTATAACGTAGTCGTCTGGCAGGACGCCCGGTCACAAGCGGCGATCGAAGCGATGGCCGCCATACCTGAGATCGCGCAGGAAGTCGCGCGGCGTACTGGTCTGAAACTGGACAGCTACTTTTCAGCTAGCAAGATTCGCTGGCTGCTTGATCACGTGCCTGAAGCTGAAGAACTGATATCGTCCGGACATCTAGCCTGTGGCACGCTGGACACCTGGTTGCTCTGGAACATGACTACAGGGAGCGCCTTCGTGACCGATGTCTCGACAGCATCACGAACACTCCTTTTTAATATTCATAACCTAGACTGGGACGACTGGTTGCTGGAATGTTTTGGCATTCCAAGAGAAATTCTGCCCGATGTTCTACCTTCAACTGGTGTGTTTGGTACGGTTACACACCCGGAACTGAGCTGCAAAGGAGCGACTGTCGCTGCAAGTGTCGTTGATCAGCCTGCAGCAATGTTTGGGCACGGATGTCTGAATGCCGGCCAAATCAAGGCAACCTATGGCACAGGGTGCTTTATCAACCTCAACACGGGACACCTTCCGGTGAACAGCCACAAAGGCCTGCTGACGATGCTGGCTTGGCAGCGTGAAGGACACGTCGTATACGGACTAGACGGTGGTGTATTTACAGCCGCAGCGTCTTTAGATTGGCTGCGTGAGCAACTGGGATTCTTTGAGCACTTTGAAACGTTGGATGACCTGCTCTCCACGTGCCACGAACCGAACGGAGTTATGTGGGTTCCCGCACAAGCAGGTTTGGGCGCGCCTTACTGGGAAAGGTTTCTGCGCGGCGCTTGGCTAGGGATAGACCTCAGCACGACACGACAGCAGTTGGTCTATGCCGTGTACGAAGGCGTTGCCGCGCTTGTGGCTAGGATCGTCGAGACAATGCGCGAGGAATCCGGCTTACCGCTGCAGGCGTTGCGAGCAGACGGCGGCCTGACTGCCAGCAAGACAATGATGCAAATTCAAGCCAATCTCTTGGGCATTCCGGTGCAAGTCGTCGCCAACCAGGAAGCGACCGCCGTTGGCATCTTGCTAATGGCGGGCCGTGCCACAGGGGTATGGCGCGATGACGAATCGATGACGCAGTTGCACATCGCGCGAACGTTTGAACCGTCCATCAGCGAAGACCAGCGATGTGCTTATCTGGAGAAGTTTGATCGCGCGATCAACGCATTGAAAGTATGGCACGCTCATGACTGATTCTTCAGCACCCTATGACGTCGCCGTCATCGGCGCTGGCGTGGTCGGCTGTGCGGTCGCACGTGAACTGGCGCAGTACGACCTGCGCTGTGTGTTGATCGAAGCTAGCAGCGATGTCGGGACCGGAACCAGTAAAGCCAACACCGCAATTCTTCATACAGGCTTCGACGGCAAGCCTGAGTACCTGGAAACGCGCATGCTGCGCCGGGGCTATACGCTCTTGAACGCGTATGCTGCTGAGACAGGGATTGCGGTTGAGCCTGTCGGCGCTTTATTGGTCGCTTGGGACGATCAACAACTTCAGGCACTCGACGGTATTCGCGATATCGCACATAAAAACGGCGTTGTAGATGTGGACTTCATCTCAGTCGAGCAGCTTTATGAGCGCGAGCCAGCGCTCGGTACAGGTGCTCTTGGCGCGCTTGAAGTGCCGGGCGAATCGATTATCTGCCCGTTTACGCCACCGCTGGCCTATGCAACACAAGCGGTCGTCAACGGCGTTGAACTCCGCCTGAACAGCACAGTCAAGGCAATTGACCGGCTGGCTGATGGCAGCTATGCGCTGCACACCAGCGACCAGACGTTGCGCAGCCGTTACATCGTCAATGCCGCCGGGCTTCATGCCGATACCGTGAACCGCATGTTGGGTAAAGACGAGTTTCACGTCACCCCTCGGCGCGGTGAACTGGTCGTCTTCGACAAGATGGCGCGGCGGCTGGTTCAGCACATCCTGCTGCCAGTCCCCGGCAAGATGGGCAAAGGGGTACTTATCAGCCCAACCGTGTTTGGCAATGTGATGCTTGGGCCAACCGCAGAAGACTTGGATGATAAGAATGCCACCGAGACGACCGCCGCTGGCCTGTCGAGCCTGTTTGAAAAAGGAAGCCGCATCATCCCGGAGCTCATGGATGAGGAAGTAACGGCAACCTATGCTGGTTTGCGCGCCGCAACCCAGCATGGTGACTACCAAATCATCCTTCACGCCGAGGCGCGTTATCTGGCACTTGGCGGGATTCGGTCGACCGGACTAAGCGCATCTCTGGCAATCGCCGAACATGCCGTCGCGCTTTTATCCGAGGCAGGACTGACTTTGGTGCGAAAGTCTGAATTTGTCACTGTCAGGATGCCGGCAATTGGCGAAGCGCTTGCGCGACCATACCAGTGTGACGAGATGATCCACGCCAATGCAGACTACGGACGCATCATTTGCCATTGCGAACGCGTCACCCGGGGCGAAATCGTCG
>JAWLHD010000362.1:0-4808 GCA_041690555.1 Anaerohalosphaeraceae bacterium | reverse complement strand
TTAGACCGCCCAAAGTGGCAAAAAAACAAAGGACACGCACCTCAAGGCGCATGTCCCTTGCAGTTATGGCTTGTCCGGTCGTGCGGGCGTCTGCGCCCGCCGAATCAAAGATCCCCCTTAGAAGCCGTAGACCGGCCTGAGCTGGTCCTCAGTAGGCAGACTGGGGTACCGCTCGCCGCGCGGCCCAATGTAGCCCGGACCGTCCTTGCGCAGCCGCACCGAATTCTGAGAACCGTTGCTGTTGGTGATCCAGATAGTCACTACATCCTGTTCGGCCCGAACCGAGGCGATTTCCTGCTGAGTCTTCTTCTTGTCCGACTCGTTGCCGATCATGTAGCCGGCGCCGCCGCCAACAGCACCGCCGATGAGCGCCCCTTCTACATTGCCGCCCGCCAAAGCACCCACACCGGCGCCTACGGCCGTGCCTATAAGGGCTGTATTGCCGGCGTCCGAACCACATCCTGCCATAAGGGCGCCCAGCCCGATGGCCAATGTCAGTGACAGTACCGTAATCCGCTTCATCTCTGTAACTCCTTACATTACAACCACTTGCCATCTATAAAAGCTTTTTTCCACCACAACCGGCGGCCTGTACTTCCATGGAAACAGACGGTAATATGAGCCGATTTATTTCTTCTGTCAAGAAATTTTAGCAGTTCCGTCTTGATATTTTTGCGCAACCGACTCATGCTCAGGATGCGTCACGCAAAAAATATACGTGCAAAACCCCAGAAAGTAAAGGAAAATGACGCACCTTACCGACCTTATGCCGAGTGGTCGCCCGAACCTGATTCCTCGGCGCCCCAAAACGTTTTGTTGCCTTGGATTAGTTCGCCGGCGGCCCGTGCCGCCCAAAGGAGTGCATATATGAAACCTAATCTGATTGTAAACGGAGCAGCAGGCAGAATGGGCCGACGTATCCTGTCCCTTGCCCTCGAGAGCGGACAGTTCGACATAGTCGGCGCCATAGAGACACCCGAGCATCCCGACCTCGGAAAGGATGCCGGACTCCTCGCCGGCGCGGGCGAACTGAATCTCACCATCGAAACCGCAATGCCCGTCTCCGCCGATGTAATGATCGACTTCTCCTTGCCCGATGCCACCGACGCCGTATTGCATCATTGTTGCGAAAACGCCATCGCGCTCGTCCTCGGCACTACCGGCCTGACCAAAACGCAAATAGCCTCCGTCAAAGACGCCGCCGCAAAGATACCGCTCATCCAGTCGACAAACATGAGCGTTGGCATGAACATCCTCTTCAGCATCGTCGGCAAGGTCGCCGCAATGGCCGGCCCGGACTACGACGTCGAGATCGTCGAAGCCCACCACCGCTTCAAGAAGGACGCCCCCAGCGGGTCCGCCCTGACCCTCGCCGAGAAAATCGCCGCCGCCGCCGGCCGCCCGTATCCCGACTGCCTCGTCCACGGCCGAAGCGGCCCGGCCGCCCTCCGCACCGACGGAACCATCGGCATGCATGCCGTCCGCGCCGGCGACATCACCGGCGAACACTCCGTAATCCTCAGCACGCTCGGCGAAACCCTCACCCTCTCGCACAGCGCCCACAACCGCGACAACTTCGTCCGCGGCGCACTCCGCGCCGCACTCTGGCTCTCCGGCCGCGCACCGGGCCTCTACTCAATGCAGGACGTCCTGGGCCTCTCATAAACCCGCCTGCACCAAAACCCTTAACTCAAGGAAACCCATGACCACATTTCCCGAGTACATCGACGGCCTGCCGAATATATGCGGCCACGAAGACCTGCTCAACGCCGCCCGGCCCGCGCCATCGCCGGATATCGACTTCTCGCGCATCAACAGCGCCTTCGCCATCGCCCTCCACATGCACCAGCCGCTCATCCCCGCCGGCGGCCCCGATCTCCGGACCGCCCCCATCATCAGCAACCTCAAAGCAATGATGGACGGCCCCGACAACTACAACGCCACCGTCTTCCACTCATGCTACAAACGCATGGGCGACTTCATCCCCGAACTCGTCAGCGACGGCAAACAGCCCCGCGTCATGCTCGATTACTCCGGCTGCCTCCTCGACGGCCTCCGACGCATGGGCCTCGACGACGTCTTCGACAACCTCATGACCATCACCTGCGACCCCGCATACAGCCGCTGCGTCGAATGGCTCGGCACCGCATGGGGCCACCCCGTCGCCCCCTCAACGCCCGTCCAGGACTACCGCCTGCACGTCCTCGCCTGGCGCCGCCACTTCGCCGCAATCTTCGGCCTCGAAGCCCTCTCGCGCGTAACCGGCTTCTCCCCCTGCGAAATGGCCCTGCCCAACCATCCCGACGTGGCATACGCCTTTGTCAAGACGCTCAAAGACTGCGGCTACCGCTGGGTCATGGTCCAGGAACACACCGTCGAACGCCTCGAAGACGGCGGCCCAATCCGCTATCCCCACTGCCCGCACCGCCTCGTCGCCCGCAATTCACGCGGCGAGACCGCCGGCATAATCGCCGTCATCAAAACCCAGGGCTCCGACACGAAGCTCATCGGCCAGATGCAGCCGTACTACGAAGCAATGAACCTCAACCGCATCGACCTCGCCGGCAAATCCGTCCCCTCGCTCGTCACGCAGATCGCCGACGGCGAAAACGGCGGCGTCATGATGAACGAGTTCCCCGGCAAGTACAAGGACGCCACGTGCCAAAGCAGCGGCACGCAAACTCCGCCCGTCAACGTCGGCGAGTATCTCGATTATCTCGATTCGCTGGGAGTCAGCGAGCAAGACCTCCCCGCCGTCCAGCCCGTCATGCAGCACCGCATCTGGCAGCGCATGCCCGATCCCGCCGACCCCGAAGCACTCGCCGCCGTTATCGCCCAACTGCAAAAGGAAGACGACCGCTTCCACATGGAAGGCGGCAGTTGGACAAGCAACATCTCGTGGGTCCGCGGCTACGATAACCTGCTCGGCCCAATGGAACGCGCCAGCGCAATGTTCAGCGAAAAGACGCTCCGCCAAAACGTCCCCGCCTCCGACCCGCGCTATCGCCGCGCCCTCTACCACCTCCTCCTCACGCAGACAAGCTGCTACCGCTACTGGGGCGAAGGAACATGGGCCGACTACGGCCGGGAACTCTGCCGCAGAACAATGGAAATCCTCGACCACGACTTCTAACCCCATCCAAGCTTTTCCGTTGCCACATCCAGGGCAGCACTCGCCAGTTGTCCGAGCATGTTGTGGCGCCTGCGGTGCCGACGGCATGTGACAGCTACTCGTATGATGCCTATGGCGTGATGCTGGGCGGCAACCCGACCGCGACGAGCCCGGCGGCCACGAACTACCTCTACACCGGCGAGCAATTCGACGAACACGCCCAACACTACTACCTGCGTGCCCGCTACTACAATCCACTCAACGGCCGCTTCAACCGCATGGACCCCTACGCAGGAAGCCCACAGGACCCGCAGTCACTGCACAAGTACCTCTACTGCCACAACAACCCCGTTAGCAACATCGATCCGACTGGCAGGAGCATTGCAGGGATGGCAATGGCTGTTGGAGCCTTTCTGTGGGCACAAAAGATGTTTGTGGGTCTTCTTATTGCCGCTGGCATAGTTGCGTATTACACTCTCCACAATAGATCAGGACCTGTCGACGCCGTCGAGGTATACTTCGAAGCAGGTTCAAATGACTTCAGGAGGGGTATTTCTCCCAGGCTAGGGGATATAGAGGAACAATTTAGAGCCATCGTACCAACAACAATATACGAAAATGCCAACCTCGACAATGTGCAGCATGGATATGATCCGGACACGAGAACATACAGAATCTTAGTCAGCTGGACCCGGACGGGTACGTATGTTGGATACACACCGAACTCTATAATCAATATTAGCGTAACCAGTTATGAACAGTCGTATTTGGCAGACGTTGACAGTCGTTTGACCGACGAAAACAAGTCGTTTCTTGCAGGAAACGTATTCACGCACGAGATGGTACATGCTATATACAACCATGACAGCGCTTTGACGAGACGCATATGGGATCACGAAGGTTCTGGGTTGATGGTGGATACCACGCTTGGAGGATCTTACCTTGAGCAGAACCCAAACGCCATCACGAGACTATTGCCGTTCTCTGAAACAACAAGGAGCCGTTTGCGACATGCTCTAA
Source organism: Anaerohalosphaeraceae bacterium (assembly GCA_041690555.1). GTDB lineage: Bacteria > Planctomycetota > Phycisphaerae > Sedimentisphaerales > Anaerohalosphaeraceae > JACZKQ01. Next base: position 676 of record JAWLHD010000362.1, on the reverse strand, counting down.
AGAGATAATATGGACACATTGAGGTACAATCGAATATAAGGATAAGAATATTATGCATGTCTTGTATGCCATCAATTTTTTTCTGTTTGTCTTGTTTCTATTGACTGCCGTCCTGTCTCTCATAGTGACCGTTTTGTACTTTTTTGACAAAACTTTGGGAAGATACTTAAAACTCCTTCTGCGGTCGTCTTTGTGCCTATTTGTAGCAATGCTGGCTCTCTGTTTAGTTCTCCTGTTCTTGTACTTGAAAGTGATTCCAAAGCCGCTGGAGTTGCGTCCTTTTCCCGAAGTTGTTGCCCAAGCTGTGAATGTATGTGTCCCCTTTGTTGCACTTCAGACCATATTGACGCTTATAGTTTTTCGAGAACTCGGTTCAGTTTCTAAGTGGCTACAGATTGGCGTGGCAACCATTACAATTGTAGGGTTTGTCGCCGCGTTCATCTTCATTCGCACTCAACTTATACCCGAGGTAACGTGTGATTTCGTGTGGTGGTTTTGAGGCTAAATTAACGAAACTATGAAAGCCAGATGCCCGGTGGCGAGTGATTGGTTTTATACTCGCCTTGACAAACTCGCCGCTGGCTAAATTAAAGGTACCTGGTACCAATGGCACTGTCATATTTTTTTTGGTTCGTGCGCATAAGTTCACCGGATATGCGACTTGACTTTTTTCTGC
>JAWLHD010000361.1:0-4810 GCA_041690555.1 Anaerohalosphaeraceae bacterium | reverse complement strand
AAGGGGATCTCTATCGCGACCGCCCTCGAAAAATTCGGAAGTGTTATTTTCAACACTCCCGAGTGCGAGAAGATAACCGAAGAAATCAAGGAAATCTCCATCAAAATGGCAGAAGCCTGCTATCACGAAGCCCTCGACACCGATGGCTCTCTCTTTTATGAAGCCGAACCACACGGTGTCACGGACAAACAGAAAAGCTGGTGGGCACAGGCCGAGACGGTCGTCGGCTTCATAAATGCGCACCAGCTCACAAAAGACCAGCGATACTACGAGGCCGCTCAACGAACATGGAGTTTCATCCTCAACCACCACGTCGACAGCCTGCACGGTGAATGGTTCTCAACCGCGGTCTACGGAGAACGTCCCCCCGAAAGAACCCAAAAAGCAAACGAATGGAAGGCGCCCTACCACAACTCCAGAGCCTGCCTCGAAATCATCCACCGCCTTAAATAGAATAACTGCCGGTTCCATCGAGCCGTTGTGCGCAGCGCCTTCCTCGATGTCACCGCCCCGTCCACACTGGCGCCGAATACGTCGACCCATGCTCGTTGAAAGTCTCGTCCTTCATGTCGCCGGCATGATGCACCCGCAGCAGAAACCACCTGCTCGCCCGATCCTCGATCACGGCATCCCAAAACACGCCGCCGGCTTTCCCCTCAAAAACCGCCTCAGCGGCAACCTCCACGCCGTCCAGGTCCGTCGGATGATTCCGCAGCACCTGAATCCGCCGCACCAACTGCTGGGCATCGTCCGCCGGAGTCGCGATCTCCACATGAAACGACAGCCGCTCCGGCTGATCCAGCGTCGAACCCATTACCCACCCGTTCACTGAATACTTCAAGTCCACCCGCGTGCGCCGTTCACCCGCCCAGGAAGTATATGTCCGCCTCTGGCGCATCGCTCGCGTCAGCGCCTCCTTCGTCAGTTCCGTCGCCAGCACGTTAGTCTGAGGCGGGATATTATCCAGGTGCCAGTACCCGTGACTGTCCGTAACCGAAATCGGCGACACCTTCCACCCCTTGTTCAGCGCCCGCACATAAGCCCCCCACCGCGGCGCCCCACGATACACCGTCCGCAGCTCGAACATCGTAATCACATCCCGTATCTCATCGTCCAGGTACGCCCAGTCCGCATACTGCGTTCGCCCCGGATGATTGAAGCTCGCCGCGACGCACCCGCCGCCGTTTGCCGGCCGAGCCCGCTTCAGCCACTCATAGAACTGGGGTATTCCCACGAACTCCGCATTAACATACTCGGCGGCATTAATACCGTTGATGTGTCCGATGCCCGTCCCCTCTTTGTCGAACGGCGCGTTTCGGCTGTATTCGAAGCCCGCGATCGCCACGAACTTCTCATCCGTATGTTTCTGGGCCGCCGTCAGCGTATCCTGCCACGCCTCATTCCTCCGCCCAACCGGCGCAAAAGACTTCTCCTGCGTATGATCGCTCACGACGAAAAAATCGAACCCTTTCGCCTTGGCCCGCTCAAAGTACATTTCCGGCGGCCCTTGGTAATTCGTGTAGGCCTTCTGATCCCAGTCGGCCCTCAGAGCACCGCCGCTGTTGTCCGCCCGATGCCCGCCGTGAGAATACGTATAAACGGTATGCGCATGGATCTCACCCCTGTAAATCCGATAAGCAGATAGCGGTAAACGCTGCTCATCGCCGCTCTCCGCAGAAGACGCCTGCCCCCGCGCACACGCCCTGGCAAGAAAAACAGCCGTCAGTAAGACCAGAAACCAGCCCTTAACTCTCATAATCCCACCATCCCTTTTCTATTCGAGTGTTGGCATGATCAACTTTGCTTCTGCCTGGGCCTGGAGGTCGTGGTATGCTCCGAAGAAGTTGGTATTGCAGTCGAGCCAGAGCGTTATTCGACGCATTTGCTCTTCGGATAACTGTACGTCATAGTGGCCTTCAGCGAGGATGTGGTAGAGTCTGGAGGCCTGTGCACCAACCTTGCCGGGGGGGGATCTGCTTGTGCCGTTTTCCTTGATGGAGCCGTTGCCGCCGTGCTTAGCCCAGCCGAATTTTGAGAGGCTTTCGAATGAACTGGACCATCCCCACTTCCCTGATATGCTTGCGGTGAGGTCGCAGGCCATTCGGGCGGTGTGGCAATCGACGCATTTATCGTCGAGCACTGGCTGTACGAGTCGCGGATATGAAAGTGGATAGGCGCCATCCGGCTCGGGTTCAATGCTTGAGGGCTTTCTTTTCAATGCGATTGGCAGGCCGCGAGCAGGTGACGCGGCTCTTCGCTTGTGCTCGTGGCAGCCCTGGCAGACAAGGGTGTGGCTGGGGTGGATGTAGGTGTTGGATCGCATGGACTGGATGGCCATCCCCCTGCTGTCGAGGGCCTGGAAGTATAGCGGCACCGAGGCAGGCGCCTCGAAGCAGGCGCTTCCGTCGGACTCGACGGGAACCGTGCCCAGTACGCCGCGTGCGAGCGACTGACGGCCCGCACCGATGTTGGGCTCGAACTCGCGAGGTGTTGCTTTGGGGAAGAGCTGCACGATGCGCAGTGCGGCGACCTTTGTGGCGGGAGGCCAATCGAAGGCGCTGTCGTATACGTTCATTACGGCAATAATGCCCGTCCGGACATCGGGGGCGGGCACATTGGCAGGTGGAATTACGGGAGGGCGAGGTCTTGGTCGCAGAGGTATTGGGTCGAGGCAGGCAATTGCGGGGTCGCGGTAGATTAGTTCGCGATTGCCAAAGCTGTCGATGAGATATATGCCGTAGTTTCGGCCGTCGGGGTCGTATACGCAAAGGTAATAGTCCTCGCTGAGCGGCCAGGGGGTACCGTAAACTTCTGCCTTAACGTTGTACCTGGCGGCGTGCTTGGGGCCGGGGACGCCCGGGGCAATTTCGGATTCGGGGAGCATGACATCGGGGGTGACGCGTTTGACCTGGGACATGGCGTTGTCGTCGTCGAGGCGGGTGTCGATGAGGACGATGGAGCCGTAATTCTGGCCGTGATGGGGTGTGGAGACGGCGACGTATTTGTGCGAGTGGGGAACGGCGCGGATGCTCATCTCCATCCAGGGTCGCATCTCGCGGACGTCGGGGTAGTTGCCGTGATAGCTGCGGGGGTCTCGGCCGTCGGGGTAGCATGTCCAGATGTGATGGGCGATGTCGGAGTCGCGGTCGACGTAGTCCCATCTTGTGTAGACAATCATGCCGTAGTTGTCGACGCTCGGGTGCCATTCATGGGTTTCGTGGAAGCTCAGCGGCATGATATCTGTGCCGTCGAGATTCATGGTGTGCATGGTGTATGTGGGGTTTGGGCGGCCCCCGGCGCCTGAGCATCGGAGATACCCGCCCCGTCGCTCGGAGATGAAGACGATGCGGCCGTCGGGTAGAAAACACGGATCAAAGTCGTTCCACGGGCCGTCGGTCAATTGGAGCAGTTCAACGCCGTCGACACCGGCGCGGAAGACGTGGTAGGTGCTTTCGGCGGTCCACTTGTCTACAGTGCGTGCGGCCTCGGTCCATGCAAAGAGGATAAAGGCTGCGTCCCAGGACAGGTCCAGGGAGATAAAGGAACCGTTGGCGAGTGGTCGGCCCTTTAATCGTCCATTCTGCACGCGCGAGTCGGCGAGTACGTCAGCGACAGCAGGCGAGTCGGTGAAGGCGTCCTTGAGGATGAAGACTCCGCCGCCCGGCTCGGCATGGAAGCCGTAGTACTGATCGACCATGTGCTGGTAGCGTGCGCGGTGGTGCTTGAGGAAGATAATGGAGTCGAAATCGAGGAGCGGATTGGCAAAGGCTATTCGGCGCCGGAGGCGACACGCGGCATTGTAGATTTCATTTCGCGCGGGGTCGGGCGGCGGAGCGCCGATGTTGCGGGCTTCGAGGAGTTGAAGCTCCTTGTGAAACAACCTGGAATCAGTCAGGCCGTGGTTTTTTGTGAGGTCGTCGAGCAGGGCTCTGGTGCGCCGCAGGACGACGTCCAGCATGTCGCGGTCGGTGTCCCATATAAGGGCGTCGGCACGAAGGGACTCACGGCGGAGCCTTGTGGATGCAGCTTCCCCCGTCGCAGCGTCGAGAGCGGCCGGGCGGCCGGGGATGCGGAGGACAGATGTGCAAGTTGCAACATCGGATACACCCACAAGACAGGCTGTTATTACGACAATGATGGTTCGCATGAGAAAGCCTTTTGGCGTCTGCGCGTTTGCGGCTCGCTGCTATTCCTTCCAGAGCTTGAAAATAACGACCTTGTCGATAGTCAACTGGGGCACATAGAGCATTCCGGCGGCTCGATCAATGCCGATGTCCGCGGGCGTCTCCAGTTCCACAAGGGTTCGGACGGTTTTTCGGTCGGGGTCTATCGCAGATACCTTTCCGCCGTTGAAGTCGGACACGAGAAAGGTTCCATCGTCGAGGACTTCGATTCCGTCGAGATTGGTGAAATGCTCGGCAAGACCAAAGGCTATGGGCTGGTTTTGTCCGTCGGGGTCAACCTCATACACTTCGTGATGAAACCAGCTCACGGCGTACATTCTTGTTCCGTGGCGCGTGATTCCGTTGACGTGCTCGGGGGCGGGTATTTCGCGGACATTGCCCTGGGCGTCCACACGGTATATCCTGCTGAGCTCCACATCGGAGAGCCAGATGGCCTCGCCGTCGGCAGCGATGTCATTGAGGCGTCTTGCGGCGGGCAGATCGACGGTCTGGACGCGACCGCCGTCGATTGGCACTCGCTTTAACGCGGTTACATCGGCGAAGTACAGATAGTCGTTGAGAATTCCCATTCCCTTTGGGGCGTGAACGGGCGAGTCCGGAGTGCTGTCAGCCCATCGCATCTTCTT
>JAWLHD010000360.1:0-4833 GCA_041690555.1 Anaerohalosphaeraceae bacterium | reverse complement strand
AGCCTTGTGGGCTGGTGGAAGTTCGAGGAAAAAACAGGTACAACGGCGGCGGATTCGTCCGCTGGGAAACGAAACGGAACGCTCTCGGAAGGACTTACCTTTGAGGCCGCCTCCGTTGACGGCAAGGTCGGGAAGGGCCTCCTCGTGGCGGCCGATCAGTACGTCGAGATAAAAGGCTACAAGGGCATAACGGGTACGAAGCCAAGATCCGTTGCTGCTTGGTTTAAAACGACTAAGAGGCAGGGCGACATTGCTGTTTGGGGTGCACGGGATTCAGGCAAGCAGTTCCGCTTCGGGCACATTCGGGGACGGCTCGGTGTAACGCCTTTCGGCGGCTACTACTACATGAAAGAGTACACCAACGATGATAAATGGCATCATGTCGTGCTCGTGATAACCGAGTCGGAACTGCCCAATCTGCATGATAATGTCTGTATTTTCCTGGACGGCAAGATCGCTGAGGTTGACGACATAGGCCTGCTGGACCTGCTGCCGATAGAGACGGCCGAAGGCGCAGATGTGCGTCTCGGTGCGGGGTTTGAAGGAGTTCTTGACGACGTGCGAATCTATAGTCGGGCCCTTACGCTCGACGAGGCAAAGGCGATTTGCGAGGGCAGGAGCAATAAGCCCATAGAGAAGTAAACGGCCTGCTTTCGATGGAAAAGCGAACGGTTCAGAAGCCGCTAAGCAACGTAACAAGTCACTCAGTTGACAGTTGGAAAGGACATGCGATATGACCAGGGACATAATAACACGACGTGATTTCATTCGGAACAGTGCGGCGACGGTCGCCGGTATCGGCGCGGCTGTGACCGTCGGCGTCGGCGGTGCAGTGTATGGGGCTGCGGCCGAAACGTTCGACACGTCCAGCATAGTTAACTACAACCCGAACATGGAATACCGCAGGCTGGGCAAGACCGGCCTGATGGTCTCGGCGGTCTGCCTCGGCGGTCACTCTCGCAGCAACCAGGAGCAGCGCACGGAGATCGTCAGCCGTGCCATCGACGCGGGAATCAACTACATCGACGCCTGCTGGGACAACGAGGTAAAGCGGGATGCCAAAGCACTTCAGGGCCGGCGCGATAAGATGTATCTGGCGCTGTCGCACGGCGCCAAGGAAATGCGAAACGAGGACTTCCGCACCTCGGAGAAGCTCCTGGCGTCGCTCGATGAACTGCTGCAGAGTTCGGGGCAGGAGTACACCGATCTTTGGCGGATCACGTGTTACGAGCCCGGCGGCCGACACACCTTCAATGCGGCATGTGAAATGGTCGACGCGCTCGAAAAAGCAAAGACGCAGGGCAAGGCCCGTTTCATCGGTTTTTCCACGCATGACCGTCGCTGGATCAAGTTTATGATTGAGTACTTCCCGCAGGTCGACTGCGTGTGCTTTCCGTTTACGACGATGAGCCGGCGCGCCCAGACAGACAGTGTCTTTGACGCCCTGAAGAAATGCGATGTCGGCGCATTTGGCATCAAACCCTTTGCGGCCGGTTCGCTGTTCACGGAGGAAAGAGATGAAAACCTGAAAAGGGCCCGACTGGCCCTGCGGTACATCCTGGCCAGCAATACCGTGATTCCTATTCCGGGCCTGAACAGCATTGAAGAGCTTGACAACGCCGTCAAAGCGGTGCAGGAGCGGCGGCAATTCGACGTCAAGGAGCAGGCTCAAATGGAAAACGCTTCGAAGCAAGCCTGGGCAAATCTGCCTCGGAATTACCAGTGGCTGAAGAATTGGCAATACGTGTAGGATCACAGGCCAAGGCGATTGAGTGACATGTACCTTTGCCGAAATCTGCTGCCAGATCAAGAGAATCGAAAGAAAGTCTGACACGTGAGATACTTCTTAATCATGCTTATCATGGTTGTGTTGGCGGCCAGCGCCATCAATTGCCGCAGAGCTAAGAAAGCAGATGGACACGAAAAGGATGTCGAGCCCTTTGAGATTGTGCAGAAACCTCCCTTGGAGGAACCGCTCCTGATTGAAGATGAACCGTTGCTACTTGATGATGAGCCGCTCTTCCTGGACAAAGAGCCGGTTTATGGAGATTTTTTCGGTGAGAATACCCGTTGCTATGTCTGTCACGTCAACTACCAGCAGGAGGCAATCGCCGTCGTCCACGCCAAAGTCGGCATGGGCTGCAAGGATTGTCATGGAAACAGTGACGAACACATCGCCGACGAATCATGGGCATCGGGAGGCCCTGGCACTGCCCCGGATCGAATGTTCCCCCTGGAAACAATCAATCCTTTCTGTATGACTTGTCACACCAAGGACAAGATCGATGTACCTCAGCACGCGCCTGTCTTCGCCAAAGGCGAGGACCAGAAGGTCTGCACCGATTGCCATGGCAAACACCGTCTGCACACTCGAAGATGTACGTGGAAGTAGGATTCATGCGCGTCTAACATTCCCTGCGAGAGCGCGCATCGTCGCTGAACTGTCTCTAATGGCATATTCAAAATAACGGAAGAACAATTGCTTGGAGGTTCCTTTATGTTGAAGCAAAGCTTTCTTGTGTTGCTTAATTCCTGCCTGACATTCGTGTTTGCTTTGTCACTGGCGCCCGCAATCGGCGGTCCCGGTCAGATTGAGCGAGGAGAGATGGCCGGGTACCTTCTCGTTCCTAACGAGCGAGTCGAAGAAACATATAATGCCGGTTTTTCCATGTATGTTGCAGCTTGGCCGTTGCTGGATCAATATCCGGGGAATCGTTTCCAGACAGGCCTGTTCGGCACGTGGATGCACGCCCAATACGACAGTCCTCCTTCTGAGAAACTGTACTCCGATATCGAGGGCGGGCTGGGTTGGTGGCGCGATACGCGATTCGCCACGGAGACCCCGAAGTTCATTATGGGCGGGGTGGCTCTGAACTTTGTTGCCTGGGCCAACGGACCGGGGGCCGGCAAAGGAAGGGACTGGGACAATCCGATGGGCAAGTACGGTGTGGCGCAACTCAGTCCGTGGGTTCTGTGGCCCCCTGATGGTTTGAACTTGAAACAGGGCACCTGCGGTGAATTGTTCGGATATGGGTACCTGCCGCTTCCCTTGACAGAGCCCAAATCAACTACCGCCGGCAAGAACGTCCCCACCGGAAACAACTGCTGGACCTTGTTTCTGAACACGGGCAATTTCAAAGGCCCGGTGGCCTTCTTCACGCCGTATTTCTTTTCCCGCGCATCAGTGGACGATCCTCGTCTGGCTGGGATGTTTCTTGATAGTCGTCCATCCAACCCGAACAGAGCGTTGCAGATGGAAACCCAGCACGTTCCAAGTGCCCAGGCCACTGACGAAACAGGCCAGACCTATGCGAGAATAGCCCCGACGCGATTCCCTCGAGGACCGAAGGGCGACTCGGCGGTTGTGCATCGTGTGACTTCGTACAACAAGAAGGCCCTGTGGGACACCGTGAAGGCATGGTTTGAAGGCGGGCCCCCGGCCAGCGGTGCCATCGACGCCTCGGCAAGCTGTGTGCATAGCTTCCCAGGCAGAGGCGGGGCCACCTGGAGAATTTATACACCAAATGTGCCTCGTGAAGAACGAGTACCTTTGGCTTGGAGTTCTTTTGCGACTCCCATTGCTCCTGATCCAAGCACCTTTGGGTACGGCTGGAACAACCAGATGGTTACGCAATATGATACCGGCAACAACACGCTGGTGACGCTGCCTGAGTACTATCGCTTGGCCGAACAGGACGGAAAGAAGCCACAGTGGGTCGTAGTATCGCCCGAGGATGTCCCGGCTGAAACTGGACTGAGCAAGGTAAGCTTCGGTCGGCCCGCCAGAGGTCTTGCGGAGCCTTATGTCACTCCCGACGATCCTGAGAGTTGCTGGAAGAAACCCGGACCCGTGGCTGGACCTTTCAAGGCCTATCCGGGGGACGGCAGTGTGGTGACATACTACTGGTATCGGTTCGCCGACCAGCCTGCATTACTCAACGCCGATCTGACAGACAAAGAGCGGGAGAACCTGCAGACACGGGTTGAAAAACTACACCGGAACTGGAAGAAAGATCGAGACTACCTGGAGCCCCCCACAATCGGAAAACTTGCCGATATTGAAGCTGCCTTGATTGTTACTCCACCGGCAGGCTTGGAAATCGGTTATGTACCCATTGCCACTCGCCAGGCAGCGCAGGATTAGGCCGGGAGATGGCGAATGAATCCGAAAGGATCGAAATGAACAGGCGCACATTCCTGCAGGTTGCTGGGGCTGCTTCACTCTCACTGGCATCCCTGTGCCGGTGGACTGACATCCCACAGAAAGAGGCCTAAGCCAAATATACTGTTCATTTTTTCGGACGACCATGCTGTCCAGGCAATAACTGCGTTCGGCTCGCAGATCAACAAGACGCCGAATATCGACCGCATTGCCGCGGATCATCTGACTGATAAGACGGCATGATAAGCAGGTTTTGGCTCAGCGTTTCTGTCGAAGAGGAGGGGATGATTGGTTCTTTTCCAGGGGAAGTCGTTGAGCCATGACTGGCCGTCGTGGAGGCCCCAGAAGGTTACTCTCTGTATAGTATCGGCGTGCTTTATGAAGAACGCAAAGAGTCTGGCGTATTCGGCGGCCTGCTGCCGGAGGATCTCGGGCGGGCAGGCCGGGTTGTAAGGGTTGTACTTAGCCAGTTCTTCGCGGAATTTGCCGCCCTCGGCCCACCATTTGCTTCGGAGCACCACGTCGATGTCCAGCTCGGAGACGACCATCTTGAGGCCGAAGCTTTTGATGAGAGCAATGGTGGCTTCGAGATCGTCGTAGGGTATGTTGTCGAGTTCAAAGTGGCCCTGGATGCCAATGGCGTCGACGGGCACATTGTGGTCCTTAAAGTA
>JAWLHD010000359.1:0-4841 GCA_041690555.1 Anaerohalosphaeraceae bacterium | reverse complement strand
GCGGCGTCTTTGTCTTTGGGCTTTTCGGTGACGACGCAATCGGTTGTAAGGAGCAGGCCGGCTACGCTTGCGGCGTTCTGCAGTGCGATTCGGGTGACCTTTAGCGGGTCGACGACACCGGCTTCGAGGAGGTCTTCGAATTTGTCCTTGTCGGCGTTGTAGCCGAAGCCGCCCTTGCCTTCGGCGACCTTGCTGACGACGAGGTTTCCGACGGCTCCTGCGTTGTCGGCGATGCAGTAACAGGGGGCCCGCAGCGCCTTGGCGACGATGTCGGCGCCGGTCTTTTCGTCTCCGGAGAGTTTGAGGGCCTTTACCGCGGCGATGCAGCGGACGAGGGCTACCCCGCCTCCGGGCACGATGCCTTCTTCGATTGCGGCTCGCGTGGCGTGGAGTGCGTCCTCGATGCGGGCCTTCTTCTCTTTCATCTCGGCTTCACTGGCCGCGCCGACGTTGATCTGGGCGACGCCGCCGGTGAGCTTTGCGAGCCGTTCCTGGAGTTTTTCGCGGTCGTAATCGCTGGTTGTGGTTTCGAGTTCGTCCTTGATCTGCTTGATTCTTCCTTTGATGGCGTCGGAATCGCCTGCGCCCTGTACGATGATTGTGTTGTCGTTATCGATGGTGACCTTTTTGGCGCGGCCGAGCTGAGAGAGGGAGATGTTTTCCAGTTCGATGCCGAGGTCCTTGAAGATGGGCTGTGCGCCGGTCAGGACTGCGATGTCCTGGAGCATGGCCTTTCTGCGGTCGCCGTAGCCGGGGGCTTTTACGGCGGCGATTTTGATGATGCCGCGGAGCTTATTGACGACGAGGGTGGCCAGGGCTTCGCCTTCGACGTCCTCGGCGATGATCAGCAGGGGCTGCTTTGACTTTGCGATTGCTTCGAGCAGTGGGACCAGTTTCTGCACGGAGGCGATTTTTTCTTCGTAGACGAGGACGTAGGGTTTGTCGAGTTCGCAAACCATTTTATCCTGATCGGTGACGAAATGGGGGGAGAGGAAGCCTCTGTCGAACTGCATGCCCTCGACATAGTCGACGGTGGTTTCGAGGCTCTTGCCTTCTTCGACGGTGATGACGCCGTCCTTGCCGACGCGCATGAAGGCCTCGGCCATCTTTTTTCCGATCTCCAGGTCATTGTTTGCGGAGATGGAGGCGATGTTGACGATGTCGTCTTTTTTTGTGATGTCGATTGGTCTGCCGAGCTTTTTTAGCTCATCGACGGCCTTTGAGACGGCCTGCTGGATGCCGCGGTTGAGTGACATGGGGTCGGCCCCGGCGGCGAGATTGCGAAAAGACTCGCGGAAGATCGCCTCGGCGAGGACGGTGGCGGTTGTGGTGCCGTCGCCGGCGACCTTTGAGGTCTTGCTGGCGGCTTCGCGGACGAGCTTTGCGCCCATGTTCTCGGTTTTGTCGAGGAGGTCGATTTCCTCAGCGACGGTGACTCCATCCTTTGTTACGGTGGGTCCGCCCCAACTCTTGTCGATGATTGCGTTTCGGCCTCGCGGCCCGAGCGTCGATTTGACTGCGGCGGCGAGTTTCTCGACACCAGCCAGCAATGACGTGCGTGCCTCCGATTCGAATGAGAGGTTCTTGACTGCCATAATCCATCTTTCTCCTATATTACTGTCCAGAAAAACACAGCACTTTATAAGTTTTCGTTTAGTGCAAAGGTGGTACCAGAGCCGGCCTTGCCGCCTGTTTTTTCGGACGGGGGGCTTGTAAGTATTTGGATGTAAATAACTTGCAGGCATTAAATTTAGGGGGTTGCAGGAGTTTTGTTGTTCAGTTGGGGCATGTAGTCTGCCAGTTTTGGCGGCGGGGCGGGGATGTGGCCGCCAAGTTGACAGGTCGGTTTGGGCGGGTCAACGGGCTTTGGGGATTGCGTCGGCGCCGCGGATGTAGGAGGGCGCCAGGGTCAGAGGGTCCGAGAAGTTTCCTGCTTTTGCCTGTTCGGCGGCGAGTTTGTAGACTGCGGCCGCGGTGGGGAACCAGTATTGCTCATCGAGAAAGAGGACGTGGGGGGCTGCAAAACGGTCCTTATAATATACCAGTCCTTCGCCGGTGAGCCAGACAGGGTCCGGTCCGGGGACGTTTTGGAGGAATTCGGCGGGGGTCATGAGGCAGTCCTGGACGGTCTTGAGCCATTGGTCGCCGCGGCGGTCGAACACGGCGACATAGAATTGGCCGCGTTTGGCGTCGAGAATAGTTGCGAGTCGTGTTATTTGGTTGGCGGTAGTGCTAATGTAGGCGGCGGCATTGGCCGAAAGTACGTCCATGGTGCTGATGGAAACGATTTTTGTGCCATTGGCAAAGTTGAGTATCTTTGCCAGGGTAACGGCAATCCGGATGCCCGTGAAACTTCCCGGACCTGCGCTGATGTAGATGTGATCTATGTCGGACGGCTTTGCGCCTGCGTTGTCGAGCAGGTCGCGGCAGGCGGTGAAGAGTTCGGCGCCGTGCCGTAGTTGGCCCGATAAAGTGTGATGTTTCATTATTTTTTGGCCGGTGCCGATTGCGGCGGATCCGGTTCGGCCGGACGTCTCAACGGCAAGGGCGAAAGGTTTATCTTGTTGTTCCAGATTGCCCAATTTCAACCTTTTCAGTAATTAATAGTGGCGGTTTCGCGCCGTCATGGTAAGATGGACGGAGCTTTTTAACAATGCAACAGTTGGTGTTCGTCCGGCAGTATTTTTTGGCTTGCAAAATCGCAAGTTTCTGGTACAATATAGGCACCACCGGGATTTACAGTATTGGTGGGCGTATTTCAAATTAATTCAGCGGTTTGTTTTCGACGGAGGCACATGGTGAGAAGCATTTCAGTGTCACCAAGGCACAGGGATCCGCGAACGCTTGGCGTTCTGACAGCCTTTTTCCTTGTTTTCAGTACTGTCAGCACGCCTGTGCTGAGTCAGCCGGGCAGTCGCGAGGAGTCGATGGCTATCCGTGCGGAGAAGACTCTTCAGATTGCGCAGGAATACGTCAGCCGCAAGGGTTACAAGCAGGCGGAGGCGTATTTGAGCACTCTGCAGGCAGGTGGTGAACTGGCTGAGTTTGTGGGCGAGGGCGACAGGCAGATTGTCGCAAGCCTCAGTGATCATGTGCAGAAGGCGCTTGGCGAGCGGACACGCGTTGCGAAGCTTCTGATGGACAGCGATCGTCTTGCGGACATCGGGCAGTACGGCGATGCGGTTGAGCGTCTTGAATCGATCAAGGATAATGAGTACCTCAGCGAGCCGGAGCGCGAGCAGATAGCGGCGAGTCTTGAGTCTTTGCGTGACAAGGCGAAGAGTCAGCCGAAGGCGTCTGTGCCGGCGGCGCCGGTGAAGGCGGTTGAATCACCTGCGGCGGTGCAGGAGGCGGCGGTCGTCAGCGAGCCAAAGACGTATGTTGTTCCAGTGCCGGTTGTGCCAGTTGCCGAAGAGAAGGTTGCGGTTGTTGAGGCTGCGCCGGCCGTGGTTGAGAAGGTTGAGCCTGTTGTGGTTGAGCCGGCTGCGGTTGAGAAGGTTGAATTGGTTGCGGTTGAGCCGGTTACAGTGGAGAAGGTTGAGCCGGTCGCGGTTGAGAAAGTTGAGCCGGTTTCGGTCGTGGAAGCGGTACCGGTGGCGGCTGCCGTGATCGAAAAGTCGCCGGCGGAAGAGACCAGGCCGTCTGCTGCGGCGGATGCGGAAGATTCATATGTGAGCGTGGTGCTTCGTCGGCAGAATCGTCTTCGCAATTATACCAAGGCGGTGGTGGACGATTCGGTGGCGAAAGCGGGTGAACTGCTTGGCAAGAAGGAATTCGAGGCGGCCAATGCCGCGCTGGACCGGGCGTTTTCGACGCTGGAGTATAACAAGGTCGACCTGGGGGATGAGCTCTATCGGGAGTATTCAACGCGTCTGACAGTTCTGCGGAATCAGATAAGAGAAGCGCATAACATGTATATCCTCGCCCGGGAGGAAGATGCGAGGTCCGAGGCGCAGAAGATGACGGAGCAGATTCGTCAGGACATGGAGATCCAGCGGGCCAAGGCAGTGGAAGACTACCTGGACAGGGCGTTTGCGTTCCAGTCGCAGCAGCGTTATGAGGAGGCTCTGGGTCAGTTGGAGCAGTTGCTGGCGATCGATCCGACGCACAAAACAGCTTTGATTCAGAAGACGACGCTTGAGCGGACTATCGGTTATCGCACGGAGCTTGAGCTTCAGCGTGAGAAGGAGCGTCGGGAACTGATGCTGCTTCGGCACAGCATGAAGAGCCAGATACCGTATCACGAGGAGATAAGCTATCCGAAGAACTGGATCGAGCTGACGGCACGTCGCAAGGAAGAGGGCTTTATCAGCCGTGATCCGGCGGATGCGGCGGTCTACCGGCAGTTGGAGCAGGTTGTGGACCTTTCGATGCTGACGGAGGAGACGACGTTCGCTCAGGCGATGGACGTTATTCGCAATGCGGTTGATCCGCCTCTTCCATTAGTGATCATGTGGAACGACATTCGCGACAATGCATTTATCGACAAGACCAATTCGATCGGCATCCCCGGAGAGGGCCTGAGTTCGGTTACTCTGTTGACGGGTCTTAAGCGTGTTATCGAGGCGGTTGGCGGCAGCGGGGACCTGGCTCGGATAGCGCATGTTGTCGACAAGGGGCTTGTTACGGTGGCCACGAAAGACTATCTGCCGACGGAATACAAGCCGATCGTTTATGACGTTGCGGAACTGCTGAGTGCTCCGGCCGGTCTTAGCGGCATGGGCGGGGGTTACGGCGGCGGCATGGGCGGCGGCATGGGCGGCATGGGCGGCATGATGGGCGGCATGGGCGGCATGGGCGGCATGAGGGGCGGCATGGGCGGCAGGGGGGGCAGGGGGGGC
>JAWLHD010000358.1:0-4856 GCA_041690555.1 Anaerohalosphaeraceae bacterium | reverse complement strand
GGACGCCAAGCGGGTGTGCAACCTGCTGACGCAGACGGGGATGAAGATCGCCAACGAGCGGGGCTGCACGCTTGCGGAACTGGGGGTGGCGGCGGAGGATCTGGCGCGGCTTGCGATGATGGCGGACGCGGGGGATATCAGCGCGACGGCGGCGACGACGATATTCGAAGAGATGACAGGCGGGGGGGGTCGGCCGGACGAGATTGCGGAGCGGCTGAATCTGACGCAGAAGAGCGATGCCGGTGAGATCGAGTCGATGGTGGACGAGGCAATCGCGGCCAACGCGGAGGCGGTTGCGGAGGCGACAAGCGGCGGCAAGAAGAGCAAGAAGGCGCTCGGGTTTTTGATGGGTCAGGTGATGCAGCGGAGCAAGGGTCAGGCGAATCCGAAGGTGGTGGGGGAGATACTCAGCCGGAAGCTGGGACTTTAGGGGCTACTTCCTGAAGGCCTTGTTCTCGGAGCCTTCGAGGAGGCGTTTGATGTTTTCGACGTGTCGGACGACTACGAGGATCGACACCGCGGAGGCGACGACCAGCAGGGGCCAGAGAACGGCAAAACGCCAGTCTGATCGCATGCAAATGGCGGCGGTCAGCGCAATGGGGAAAGATACCGCCGCGAGGATCGAGGCCAGCGAGACATAACGCCACATCAGAAGAGTTGCCAGCCAGACAGCCAATATGACCACGCCCGGCAGTGTCAGATACGGATAGAGGCCGAAGATGACACCGAGGCTTGTTGCTGCGCCCTTGCCGCCTTTGAAGCGGAGGTAGACGGGGAAGACGTGGCCGAATATCGCGGCGCAGCCGACGGCGAGCCAGAGCCAGAGGACTGTGATGGTGATGTCGTCGTAGTTGCGGCGGATGAGCAATCCGGCAATCAGCACGGGCAGAAGGCCCTTTAGGCAGTCGAGGGCGAAGCAGGCGACGGCCCATTTTCGGCCGAGTGCGCGGGAGACGTTTGTGGCGCCGATGTTGCCGGAGCCGATTCGGCGGAGGTCCAGGCCGTGGGCGCGGGCGATGATGAGTCCGAACGGTACGGAGCCGAGCAGATATGCGGCGACTATGAGTATCAGCCATGTCATGAGCGGGAACCTCGATCTGCGATAATATGCCGGTACAACTCTACCATCGTTTGTGCGTGGGATGCAATTGAAATGTTTTGTTCGAGATTGTCGCGGCGGATGGCTTCGGCGGCGGCGAGTCGGTTGTCGGCATCGGCGAGCCATGCGAATGCGTCGGCCAGGGCGCGGGTGTCGCGGGGATCGTCGATGATTATTCCGTGGCGGCGGTCGGTGTAGCGTTCGGCGGCGCCGTTGAATCTTGTGGTGATGGGGGGAATTGCGCGGGCGAGGGCTTCGAGGACGAAGCGGGAACATGGGTCGTAGAATGTGGGCAGGACGGCGGCGTCGGCGGCGGCAAGGGCGGTGTGGATTTCGGGGAGGGGGCCCATGAAGAGGAGGCGGTTGGCGACTCGGAGGTCGGCGGCGAGCGAGCGGTATGCGTGGGGGTTGTCGCTTCCGGCGACGGCGACACAGGCTGGGCGGGGTTCGCGGCGGTTCTTGAGGATCGCAAGGGCGCGGATGATCGGGGCGAGGCCTTTGAGGCGGAAGTTGTTGGCGGCGAAGAGGAAGATCGCGGGTTGGTCGGCGGGGGAGGCGTTCATTTGGCTGAGTATGCGGGTTCGCAGGGCGTCGACCTGGGCGGGGTCGGGGGGTTGTCGGACGTCGACGGCGTTGGGGATGACGCGGATGCGGTCTTCGGGCAGGCGGTAGTGGCGTATGAATTGTGACTTCACGTAGTCGCTTAGTGCGGCGACGATGGTACGCTGTTGCGGGCGGCAGAGGCGTGTTTCGGCGTTGAGGAGGACGGTTCGACGCAGGTTGAGGCGGCTTGTGGCGGATTTGTACAGGCGGACGGCGGGGTTGTCATAGCTGGCGGCGTTGCGTGCGACGGCTTCGGCGTAGCTGCCGCCGCGGGGCTGGTAGACGTCGGCGAAGTCGAAGGGGAGGGCGCTGTGGATGATGTCATAACGATTGCGGGTCAGGTGGGATTGGAGGGCCTGGCGGAATGTGTCGAAAGACGTGCGTTTGGCGCGGTTTTCGCCGCAGAGGACGGTCGCGTTCGGGTTGTCGGGCGTTCCGGTGGCGGCCAGGACGGCGGTTTGGACGCCGAGGGCGTTCAAGCGGGCGGCGAGCTCCTGGACGGAGCGTTCGGCGCCGCCGAGGGATACGTCGGCTCGTTCGATTATTATTGCGGCTTTGGTCATGGGGGAATTATAACAGGGCGGGGCTATTCTGCAAATGGCACCGGACGATTGTGTTTGATGTCGTGATCGGCCATGCGCCAGGCGCGGTTTTTTACTCGTTTGATGAAGCGGCGGTCGGCCGGGGTGAGGTTATCGCGGCGGGCGTAGTTCAGATAAAACCGCAGGCGGTCGGCTCGCGAGATGATTCGGCCGGGGGCGGAGTAGTGCAACTGGGCGATGTCCTTGACGCGGAAGCGATCGTCGAAGATCAGGGGGCAAAACGTTCGCTGGAGGTCGATGAGGTAGAGTTCTTCGTCGGCTGTCATGAAGATGTGGCACAGATAAAAGTCGCGGTGGCGCAGGCCTGTGTCGTGAAATCGTCGGGCGAAGTCGGCGAGCTTCTTTATGAATGCGCGTTTGCGGTCGACGTTTTCAAGGGGGCTGCCGTGGTAGAAGTATTCGGGCAGTCGATCCTCAAGCGAGCGGGCGTTGGCGATTTCCTCGGTGATGATGAAGCTGCGTCTTTCGACCAGGCCGCTCCACTCTTCGCCGAATGCGACGACGCGGGCGGCGCCGATGCCGACGGCAGTGATGAGGTCGACGGGGCGCCGGTCGCAGGCGGCGGTGCTGATACGGCGGCGATGGTCGATCCAGTTGCGGACCTGGCGATCCACGGGCGGACGGTCGTAGCGTTTGAGGTAGCAGGCGGCGCCCGTGTCGGGCAGTGTGAATCGGATGCGGCTGCGGTGCGGTGCGAGGTTGTCTTTGGCGAGATTGCGGCCGCCGTCGAACGAGAAGACGGCGTCGATTGAATTCATGCCGACCTGGGCGAGCGGGTTGACGTATTGCGGGTCGGCGTAGAAGCCGCTGTCAATCTCAATGAAGTCCTGTTCGCTCATGACCGGCGGGCCTCGTCGAGGAGCTTCTGTGCGGCGGTCCACACCATCTCTACCGTGATCGACTCCATGCACGCGTGGCGTTCATTTGTGCAGTGTGGTTTTTCGCAGGGGGCACAGTCGGCGCGGCCGATGAGTTGTATTTCGTCGGGGTAGCCGGTTTTGGTCCATCGGGTGTCGTTGGGACCGAAGAGTGAGACGATCCTGCGTCGCAGGGCGGCGGCTATGTGGCGGGGGCCGGTGTCGTTGGTGATGACCAGGTCGGCCTCCGCGAAGAGAGCCTTCAACTCGCCCAGGGACAGGGGGTGTTCGGCGAGGCTGATGAGTGGATGACGGGTTTGTTCGCAGATGGCTGCGGCGACGGCTTGTTCAACGGGAGCGGGTGAAACCGAAACGGCTACGGCGGCGCCGTACTCATCAACGAGGCGGTCGGCGATCTGGGCGAACTTCGCGGCAGGCCAGAATTTGCTGGGTCCGAAGCTTCCTCCTGGCACCAGGATGACGAGAGGGGAATCGGCGGACATGATGGCGGGCAGTTTGCCCGAGACAGAGAGCACGTCCTCCTGGTCAACGTCCAGCTCCGGTGTCCTGTCGTCCGTCGGACAGCCGGCGTAACGTGCCAGCGACAGGTAGTAATCGATCATGCTGACAGGTGCAAATTCGCCGTTGCTTTGGCGGGGCGGTTGGAGGCGGTGGGTGAGCAGCCATGATCGGCCGTCGCGGGCATAACCGATGCGGCGGCGTGCTCCGGCCAGAAAGGCGGCCAGTCCGGACGAGAAGGAATTCTTAAGAAGGATCATTTGATCGAAGCGGAAGGGGCGGAGTCTGGCGGCGGCGCTCAGAACTGCACCGTTTTCGGAATCGATCCACTCGTCATTAAACCGGCAAGGCGAAAGCACCTGTCGCACCGTTGGGTTGGACACGAAGCAGATGTGCGCATTTGCGAACGTTTGGCGAATCGCCCTCAATGCGGGCGTGGCGAGTATTGCATCGCCCATTGGAGAGGGAAGCCACACAGCGATCCTGTCGTCGGGCACTGTTACCTCCGGTCGCGCATCAGATGAAAGGCTATCGCCGTTAGCTGGAGCACCGCGGCGTAGAGCAGCACCGTATGGACGTCGTCTGCGTCGCGCGTAGGATCCATAAGGAACCAGAGGCCCAGCAATAGAAAGAAGAAGACCACGACCTGCAAGCCGCCGGCGAGGACCTTCAACCATGAGAACTCGTCGTAGAGGTTGAGTCGGTCGACCTTTTTGAGGTAGCGCATGACTTCGTTGAGGACGTCCTGTGTGGCGGAGGCATCGGCGGAGGATGGTCTTGGCGAGGGAGGCGCGGTGTGTGCGGTGGGTCGGCCTCCTCGCGGTTCGACAAAACGCCTTCCGCTTGCGGTTGAAGGAGCGTGCTCATTTTGTATTTGGCGGTGCGGCGGCGGTGCAGCAGGCTGTCGGCGAACCTGCTCGATCCGCGGTTCGGGTTGTCGCTGCGATTGGGGCGCGGGTTGGGGCTCAGTTTCAGCTTCAGCTTCAGGTTCAGGTTCAGGTTGGAGTTCGGGTTCGGGAGTTTGCACTTCCTGCGGCGCTTCGGTCAGCGGCTCCTGCACGGGGTGCTGCTTTGTTTGGGCCTTGACCTGTGCGGGAGTCATAGATCGCCCGGCGGCGGCTCGCGGGCGTGGTTTGGCGGGGGCCTTCCTGGGTGTGGCGGGGCGCTTCTCGGGGT
>JAWLHD010000357.1:0-4862 GCA_041690555.1 Anaerohalosphaeraceae bacterium | reverse complement strand
CCCGAAGAACGCACAGGACGACCACTCGAAGATGCTCACGCCGATGGAACGGATGATCCTCGCCCGCTGGGTCGACTCCAACTACCAGTTCTACGGCGCCTACTACGGCCGACACCACGCCCACTGGGTCAACCCCGACCCGGCCAACGCCGCCTACGACCCCGCCGACTTTCGCCGCAAAGCCGCCTTCGAAGAATCAATCAGCATGTTCGCCCCGCCCTGGCACCGCTGACGGCGCGTTGTGATGAATACAAGGATACGCTTGCTGATGAAAAACTTCATGGCAATATCGACACTCCTTATGCTGCTGAATATGGCAGGTGCCGCGCCGGCGGTTTGGGCCGCCGATGCAAACCCATCGGTAGTCGCCGACGACGATCTCGGCTTCGACGAAATCGTCTTCGTCAAGCGCAAGCCTTACTCCTCCGACCACTACTACACCGACATCGACAACGGCACCAGTCCCGACCGCTTCCTCCCACAAAACGGCATCTACGTCTACAATCTCCGCACCCGCCAGGAGCGCCCTGTCATCACCGCCGCCCACATGCCCGGCGGCAAGGGCTTCATAGGCAAGATCAGCCTGTCCTTCGACGCCGCAAAAGTCATCTTCGATTTCCGACAGAACCCCGCCGGCGGCTTCCGAATATGGGAAGTCAACCTCGACGGAACAAACCTGCGGCAGGTCCTGGCCGAGCCCGCCGACGAGGCGCAGAAGGTCGCCCGCTGGGGCAAACCCTGGCACACCGACGACATCCACCCCAACTATCTCCCCGACGGCGGCATCATCTTCTCTTCGACCCGGTGCGAACACACCATCCTCTGCGGCACGTCGGCGGCGCTGGTCGCCACCCTCCTGCACCGCATGGACGCCGACGGCGCCAATGTCGAACAGCTCACCCGCAGTCCCGTCAGCGAGTTCTGCCCGGTCGTCCTGGACGACGGGCGCGTGATGTACCACAGATGGGAGTACATCGACAAAGGCCACAGGGTGTGCAAAACAATATACTCGATGAACCCCGACGGTACGCGCCCGCAGGAACTCTACGGCCTTGCCGACGACACAACGACTCTCTACATGTACCCCCAGCCCGTCGACTCCAGCGGCAGACGCATCGTCTGCGTCGGAACCTGCCACTACCCACAGGGCGGCTGCGTCGGTCCGATCATGCTCATCGACCTCGCTCAAGGCGCCCTCCGCCGGGGCCCCGACCCCGATCAGCCCGACTATACCCAGTGGGACCCCAGGTACGCCGTCACCAACCTCACCCCTCACGTCTTCCTTGAGCGCAGAAACGGCTACGGCTGGTACTTCCGAACACCTGACGGCAAATACGTCCACGACCAGAAAGGCCAGAGCGGCAGCCTCTACACCCACCCATGGCCCGTCGACGACAACCGCTTCCTCGTCTCGTACAAGCCCAACCCCGCCGACCACTATCAGAACGTCCCTAACGCCTACGCCATCTACCTCATCGACACGCAGGGCAGCCATCGCCTTGTGCACAAAGACGACGCGCTGTCATGCTGGCACCCCACCCCGGTCGTCCCGCGCAAGGTCCCGCCGCTCCTCCGGGGCAGCCGCGACAGCGAGCACGCCGCCAACAACGAAGCTCTCTGCGTCGTGACCAACGTCTACCGCGGCCTGGACGGCGTCCGGCAGGGTGAAGTCAAGTGGCTGCGCATCAACGAAGCGTTGCCCCGCTACTGGGCCACCGCTCGACGCTGGACCGCCACAGTCGACAGCGCCAACTGGAAAGCCGCACTATGGCCGCGCGTTCAATTGGGCGTGGCGCCCGTTGAGGCCGACGGAAGCGCCTGTTTCAAAGTCCCCGCCGACCGCAGCCTCTTCCTCCAGGCACTCGACGAAAACTTCATGGAAATCCAGCGGGAAAGAACCTACGTCAACTACCGCCCCGGCGAGGTCCGCTCCTGCGACGGCTGCCACGGTCGAACCAATCTGCTCGCAGACACCGAGCGTCCGCAAACGCCGCTGGCTCTCCGCCGCCCCCCGAGCAGGCTCCAGCCGCAGCCGTGCGACCTCGTCGAAAACGGCGGCGACGGCCGACCCGAACAGGTCATCCACTACCCGACCGACATTCAGCCCATCTTTGACGCCAGGTGCGTCTCATGCCACAAAAACACAAATCCCGCAGCCGGCCTGAAGCTCACCGGCGACCTCACCGCGTATTACAACGTTTCATACGAAGAGTTGTGCCGCAGGCAGTTGGCCGGTCCGCTCATTCCGGAATTCAACTCATTCGACAGCGGCGACCGCGGCAACTACAACGGCCAACCCCTGCCGCCCAAAAGCCTCGGCTCACACAACAGCGTCCTCATGGCAATGCTCACCGATCCGGCCCACCCCAAAAACGCACAGGACGACCACTCAAAAATGCTCACGGCAATGGAGCGGATGATCCTCGCCCGCTGGGTCGATTCCAACTACCAGTTCTACGCAACCTACTACGGCCGACACCATGCCCGATGGGTCACCGCCGACCCCGCCAACGCCGCCTACAACCCCGCCGACTTCCGCCGCAGACCCACAGTCGAAGAGTCGGTAAGCATGTCCGCCCCGCCCTGGCACCGCTAATGCGAAACACGTTCACCGCCCCGGCGAATGAAGCATCAGTTCATCGATCACCTTCGCCAGTTCCACAGGCTTCATCTTCTCAACAAGGTAAGCATGAGGCCTCTCCGGCAAGGAACGCCACTCGTTACTGCCGTCGGCAAAGACATGATTGTACCCCTGGGAATACAGCGACCAGTATTCCGCCTCGCCGCGGACCGCATACAGCACCGCCGTCTGGTCCCAACTGGACCGCCCCTGGAATTGGTTGTAAAGCTCGTATGCGCGGCGAACGGGATTATCCTTCGACGCCCGCTCCTTGAGCAGCGCACCGCCGGTCTTGATCGGATCGCCGATTTCCCCGCCGGAGAACACAACCGCCGTTGGCCAGCTACCCACGCAAATCGCCGTGGACTCCGGGTCCGGCCGATAGAAATTCGGCTCCTTGCCGCTCGGATAACGGCCGCCCATACACGACCACAGATTCACCTTCTTGGCGACCAACTCCAACCCTCTCAGCCGACTGTGCTCGTCGGGTCCCGAAGCCAGCAGGTTCTTCAGGTTGGTCAGGTGCCCCACCGTAACTATCGTAACGCTGCCGTCCGGCTCAGCAGCCAGAATTCTGCGGTACAGCTCAACACCGTCCTCCGCGTCCTCGTGTGATTTCAGATCGTGCGCAAACTCGCCCGCTATGGCCTTTGTATATCGCGAAAATGAACGCACCTTCTGATGCCTGCAGACGCCGACGGGCAGATCGGGTCGTCCAAAGTACGTATTGATCGCGTCGGCACACGCCGCCGCGTCAACATCCTCGGTCGTCAGTATCACCGCCAGGATTCGGGCCTGACCCATATCCGCCAGCGCATGCAGCAATGCCAGCGCACCCACGTCATCGACGTCCGAGTCAAAATCGCTGTCGAATATCAAGCTCACCGGCCCCTCCGCCGCGCGCGCCGGGTTCTCCTGCCCGGCAAACGCACCGTGCCCCGCGTGCAGGCAAAAAACTGCCAGCCACAGCACAACATACAATTCCACAGCCTTCCGAATCCGTACAAGCATATAACCTCCTGCCCGTTGCCATACAATAATCCCAGATTGCGCCGGCGGACCATACGGCGAGCGAAAACGCCGCGATTTCCTCGTACGTCACCTGCTCGGACCCTGAAACCAGGGCACACGCCCCGCCCCCGCGTCAATACCCCCGCTTGCCCCAAACCGCCACCTGGACCCGCTCCAGGTCCGGGTTGTCCACCTGCGTCGACTCCGCATAACCCCGCGCCTCAGGCGTACTGTCCTCGTAGCATTTCTCCGCCAAAGCTATCGTCCGCGGATCAGACCACGACCAGAACTCCGAATGCCCATCCCAAAAGAAAAAACATTACCACCCGACCCATGCCGTATCGGCGTCGTATTCCACCACTGCGGCCGATCATTGAAAACCATCCAGCACGCGTCATAGTCGCGAATAAAATCATCCAAAAACACTATCCTGTTGCTTGTGTTCTTGATCTCATTAAAACGCTTCAAAATAGCCCCCCCGTACGCCGCCGTCGCCGGAACCCCGTTCAGAGCATGCGTCATGCTGTAAGTCCGAAGCTCATCCTTGTTCGCAACGGGACACCTGAATATCTTCGTCGTCTCGAAGTATGGATACAGAAGACCGTTCTCCAGCGCCTCCAACTGCAGCTCAACAGGCGCCTCTTCAGGATTCGTAGGATAACCCGGCACAACGCGAATCCAGCCCTCGTCGTGAGTATACGACAGCGGAAAAACCCCGTCATTCTCCTCAACATAAAGCAGCCACCCGGTCACAAGGCTCCTGCAGTTGAAAAGACACTGGGCACGCTTGCCCTTCTCCTTCACGCGCGCAAGCGCAGGCATGATTATGCTCAGCAGCAAAGCGATGATCGCTATAACCACCAGCAGTTCGATAAGTGTAAACCCTCGCAACCGCACCCCCGAACCAAAACCCCCGCCCCGCGGCCGTCCGCCAAACAAACGCTCAGTCAGCATCATCGAGCCCTTTCAAGGCACATCTGCACTGCTTTTCGGCAAGACCTCTTCCTTTGCCTCTTCGCCCGGACCAGACTGTTCCCGGCAAAACCTCCACACCACTAGATTCTACCCCCCAAGCGCAACCATGTCAACTAAACACCCACCCCGTCAACTTCGTCCATCCATAGAATCCACTCTCTCCATCGCTATCCCGCCTCAGCCTCAATACCCAAAGGGTGGCAGCCACTGGGCGGCCCAGCGACGCGCATGGGAAGAAATGGACTTAGAGTCTTAA
>JAWLHD010000356.1:0-4869 GCA_041690555.1 Anaerohalosphaeraceae bacterium | reverse complement strand
CGGTCGAATTAACGGGGGACACAACCGGATAAGTGAGAATACCTGTGAAGAACCAGAAGATCAGCCGGCGCACGGTGCTCAAGACAAGCGCACTGGCCGCCGCGGGCTTAGGGACCGCGGGCTGTAATGAGAATCTCAGGAGATCGAACCCGGCCAGGCTTCGCTTTGACAACGCCGACTTCTACGATGCCGCCGGCGCCTTCAAACCGGAAGCCGCAAAGGACGCCTACATCGCACTCATGAGGTACCACGGCTACCCCGTCTTCCCCAATGTGCGCCAGGACCTCTGGGTCTCCGACTACGGGACCGGCCAATTCTCACTGCTCGGTCTGGGGGCCGTGATGTTCGCCAATAACGAACGCGACCGCTACATGCTCATGGACATATACCTGCTGCCCGGCCAGATGCTGCCGGAGCACTATCATCTCGCCACCGACAACAACCCCTCCAAACTCGAAGGCTGGCTCGTTCGCCACGGCGTCAGCTATGTCTATGGCGAGGGCGAACCCACCGTCCCCATGACGGCCGTCGTCCCGCAATGCCACATGAACGGAACCGTAACGGTCAGCCATGAAGTCATACTCCATCCGGGCCAATTCACGCCGCTCAACCGCGCCGGCGCAAAACACTGGCAGTACGGCGGGCCCGAGGGCGCGATCATAACCGAGGTCGCAAACGTCCACGACAACGACGGCGTGCGTCATTCCGACGTGAACCTCGTCTTTCCGTAATTGGTACACGGGCGTAAATCTCGTTACGCCGGACAGGTGCTTTAAGGCAGGCGACGCATGAAGAAGCGGAGAAGATTACTCGCGGTGGCATTCGTTTTATGCTCACTGTCGTCTCTTGCCGCCACCCGGCAGCAGGCAGCGGACTATTACGAAAAGAAAGGTACGTGGCACGACACGCTCGTCGCCTGGCATCTCGCGTGGGCCTCCCGACCCGAGGCAGACCTGCAACAAACACCTCTGCCCGACTTCGGCGACTCCGACTTCACCATTGCCGCGTGGATACGCACCGGCAAAGGCGGCACGATCATGGCTCGCTGCCCGATCGAAGGCCCGTGGGCCCCGCAGGGAAAGACATTCTTCGTCCGCGGCGGCCGTCTCGCTTTTGATATCGGCTGGGTCGGCGCCATCAGCGGCGCTGCGCCGGTCTCCGACGGTCGCTGGCATCACGTCGCCTTGACCGGTTCGAGAAATCATTTCACCCTGTACGCTGACGGCCGCCGCGACGCCGAGGGCATGCTCGACGCCAGATCGGACCCGAAGCATTTCGTCGCTCGGATCGGCTATACCTGCGACAACTTCCCTTCCCCAACAGGCTTCGACGGCGACATTGACGACCTCCGCGTGTACCATGCCCGACTTTCGCCCGAACAGATCAGTATGCTGATCAGCGACCCTGAAAATGCCCCACGGACCGCCCTGGTCGGCCGCTGGACATTTGACGATCATTACAAAGACACCTCCGGCGGCAACAACCATGCTGCAAGCGTCATCGACGCCCGCTTCGCCGAAGGCAGATTCGGCAAAGCCCTCCGGCTAAACGGCCGCGGACGCATCGATCTGCCCGCCGAAGGTCTCGCCGACCATTCGGCCAATGTCTGGGAAATGCTGGAACGTGATTTTCCCGACGTGAACTCCCGCCGGCAGATGGAGTGGGTGCGCGGCGACAGGATATGGCAGCGCAAATGGCCCGCCGCCGACTGGCAAGACCTTGCCGCCCGCTATGCCGAAGCAACCCGCACACCGGCCCTGTTCGCCGAGCGCGCCGCACAAGCAGCCGACAAGGCCGATATTGCTTCCGCCGTCATGCGGGTGATCGAACTCTATTACAATGCCAAACGTTACGAGCACCTGCAGGATATCCTCACACGAACCAGTCCGCGGCGCCTTCGCAGGATCCTCTCCGAAGATTTCGACAGCCTCCTGCAGTCCTCTATAATAGAAGCCTTCGCTTCGCGTATCGATGCCCTTGAGCAGCAGATCGATGCATGGCAAAGGCAGATGATCGATCAAACACAACTTGATCGCCTCGCCGCCGACTTGCACGACCTGCAGCGCGATATTGTTCACGCATCCGACCCGTTCTCCACTTTCGAAAAGATCCTCTTCGTCAAACGCTACACTTATCAGTCGAGCCATTACTACACCGACTTCATCGACGGCTGCGAGCGATTCGGCGGCAACATCTGTACGCTCGATCTCACAACCGGACAAGTCCAGGAAATTGTTCCTTCGATGTCCCACGGCATCTTCGGCCGCTACGATCTCTGCTTCGACGCCCGGCGGATAGTCTTCGCCTGGAAGGAAAAGATCGGCAAGGGCTTCCGCATATACGAAGTCAACGTCGACGGCACGGGTCTCCGCCAGATTACATTCGACCCCCCCGACGAACAGCAGCGCATCGACCGTTACTGGCGGCGGGACATGCGTTCCTGGGCCGGCCGGCCGATACTTTATCATCACCACACCGACGACATGGACCCCGTCTGGCTGCCCGACGGCGGAATATGCTTCATCTCCACACGCTGCGAATACGGCATACTCTGCGACGGACCCGACTACTTCACCACCACCGTCCTCTACCGCATGGACGCCGACGGCTCAAACATCCAGAAACTCTCCAACAGCAGCGTCTCCGAAGGCTGGCCCACCGTCGCAAACGACGGGCGCATCCTCTACACCCGCTGGGAATATGTCGACAAAGGCGCAGTCTCCACCAAGTGCCTCTGGGCCATGTATCCCGACGGCTCCGCCTCGGTGGAGATATACGGCAACGGCATCGCCATACCCTCTGCATTCATACAGGCCCGGCCCATCCCCAAAACCTTCAACCAGTTCATCGTCCTTGGCGGGCCTCACTGCTGCCCCATGAACGGCATCGGCACCGTAATCCGGCTCGACATGACAGCCGACTACCGCACCGAACTGCCGATGACCTACATCACCCCCAACGTCCGCATGACGCCCTCCGGCCACGGCAGCTTTCTACAGCTCCGCGACGGCAAATGGGTTAACGACACCCGGGGGCCGCTCTTCATAGATCCATACCCGCTAAGCGACAAGCTCTTTCTCGTCTCCAAAAACGCCGACCGCGAATGGAACGACTTCACCGCCTGGGACCTCTACCTCCTCGATGAAACCGGCGCAACCCTGCTGATCTATGACGACCCGGAGATCTCCTGCTATCAGCCGATGCCCCTTCGCCGCCGGGTGAGCCCGCCGGTTCTCGCAAGCCATCGCAACGAGGAACTGGCCGAAGAAAACCTCGCCGAACTTATTGTCACCGATGTCTACCGCGGAATGACCAACGTCCAGCGCGGCGAGGTCAAGTACATCCGCGTCAACGAGCAGGTGCCCCGCCCCTGGGCCGCCCGCCGCAACTGGCCCGGCGACGAGTACGACCAGCAGCACGCCTGCATTACAAAGAACACGCACCTCGGCCTGAAGGTCCAGCACGGCGTCGTACCCGTCCTCCCCGACGGCAGCGCCCGCTTCCTCGTGCCCGCCGACCGCAACATCTTCTTCCAGGTGCTCGATGAAAACTTCATGGAGCTTCAACGGGAACGCACGTTCGTCAACTACCGACCAGGCGAGGTCCGCTCCTGCATCGGCTGCCACGAGAAAAACATCGACGCCCCGCCCGCTTCCGCGAGAATGCCCCTGGCCCTGCTCCGCGACCCCGACAGACCAGGCCCGCAGCCCGGCGAGACATCCGGCGCCCGCCCGATTCATTACCCCACCGACGTGCAGCCCGTGCTCGACCGCCACTGCGTCAAATGCCACAGCGGCCCCAAACCAGCCGCACGCCTCGATCTCACCGGCGCACCCACCGCCCTCTTCTCGCGCTCCTACGAAAACATCCTCGACCGCAAACTGATCGCCGTCATAGGCGAAAACCACCCGAAATGGGAAAACATCCATTACCTGCCGCCCAAATCCCTCGGCTCCCACGCGAGCAAACTCATCGCCCATCTCAAGGAAGGCCACAAAGACGTCGAGCTTACGTCGGAAGAATGGGTACGCCTGACAACCTGGGTCGATTCCAACGGCCAGTATTACGGCTCTTATTACGGACGCCGCAATCTGAGATACAAAGACCACTCCAACTTCCGTCCCACACCCAGCTTCGAAGAGGCGATCTCCACAAAAGCCCCGCTCCCCGAACACTTGCGATAACAGTAAAGTTTCCTGCGGACTGCAGGGGTGGTTATGGCGTGGGTGATTGGTTGGGTTTGGGTTGAGTGGCGTGGGTCAGTGTCGGCGGCGTGCCAGGCTGATTAGGCGCAGAAGTCGTTTTAATTTACGGTATTGGGTAGGAGTTTCCAAGTGGCCGGCAGCAGAGCGTCTATTGCACTGGCTGGATCCGTGCTGATTCGGGCCAGCAAGTCGCGGAAGTACGCAAATGAATTGATGCCGCTGAGTTTGCAGCTAGCCACCAGGCTGTATAGGACGGCCGTACGCTCGGCACCGGCTTCGCTGCCGGCAAACAGCCAGTTCTTGCGATTACGTTAAGATTGTCCCGAAAAAAGCCTGCGAACCGACCCAAACAGCGGCTTCGCTGCTTGTCGGGTAAGTTGGTGTGTGGCATACTTTCGGAACCGCAGGGAGACAGTGCACTGTCGAGGGAAAAATGGATTTGAACAAAAACAAGATTATAGGGGAGGCTTCAATTCCGATGGGAAACCACATGCGACAAGCTGACGAAGTTGGGACCCAGGTAACTTCTGCAAAGTCGATACCACTGAGTCGTCGGGATTTTTTGCGTCTTGGGGCAATTTGCACGGCCGGGGCAATGCTGGGGCATTCGCCTCTGCGAGCTTATGCGCGGGCCGATGCGGCATCAGCGTCGGATCGGCCGAAC
>JAWLHD010000355.1:0-4869 GCA_041690555.1 Anaerohalosphaeraceae bacterium | reverse complement strand
CTTTGCGAGCATCTGAGTGCCGGCGAGGATGTCCATGCGTCCCTGCGCGAAGTCGCTGAGCAGGTCGTAGTATCGCTGGGGATCGCTGCCCTGCATACTGTCGGTGTCGACCCGCTGTACCCTTGCGGCGGGGAATTTGGCG
Source organism: Anaerohalosphaeraceae bacterium (assembly GCA_041690555.1). Classification (GTDB taxonomy): domain Bacteria; phylum Planctomycetota; class Phycisphaerae; order Sedimentisphaerales; family Anaerohalosphaeraceae; genus JACZKQ01. Next base: position 4,727 of record JAWLHD010000355.1, on the reverse strand, counting down.
GTTAGTTCTTCGGCGAGTCGCTGTGAGCCTATGCCGATCATCGCCATGCGTTTGCCGCAGAGGGGGCAGGCCTCGGGCACGAGCGTCCTGGAGAGGCAGTAGTGGCAAACCGCGTAGCCGCTTGTCATGTGTCGTCCCAGAACGGTGTTCTGCTTCTGGACGCCGGGTTTCTTGTGGAATGTCAGGGTTACATCGCAGTTGTGGCAGTGCAGGGTGTGGCGGCAACTCGGACAGAAGACGAAGTTGCTGTACCCTCGGCGGTTGAGCAGGAGGATGGCCTGTTCCGAGCGGGCGAGGGTTTCGGCGATGTGTCGCTGGAGCAGGGGGCTGATAAGCTCCACTCCTTGATGTCCGGCTTCTACGAAGGCGGTTGACATGTCCACCAGCTCGATGCGCGGCATGGGCAGGTCCATGACTCGGCGCGGCAGACGCAGCAGCGCGAAGTGCTTTTTGGTTTGGCAGTTTTGCAGTGTCTCCAGGGAGGGGGTGGCGGAGCCGAGGAGGCAGTGCGCGCCGGCGAGATGGGCCCGCTTGATGGCGACGTCGCGCGCGTGATAGCGTGGGGTCGTATCCTGCTTGTAGCCGGGGTCGTGCTCCTCGTCGACGACGATCAATCCGACATTGGCGACGGGGGCGAAGACGGCGGATCTGGCTCCGATGACGACGTCGGCGAGGCCTGTTTTGATTCTGCGCCATTCGGCGTTTCGCTGCGGGCCGGTCAGTTGCGAGTGCAGGACGGCGAGCCTGTCGAAGCGGAGGCGGAATCGCTCGACGGTCTGTGCGGTGAGGGCGATTTCGGGCAGCAGGACGATGGCCTGTCGACCCTGCTCGACGGCGGCCTGAATGGTTCGGATGTACACTTCGGTCTTGCCGCTGTCGGTGACTCCGTGGAGGAGGCTTACGCCGAATCGACGTGCGTTGAGCTCGTCGAAGACGTGTCTTGCGGCGTTTTCCTGGTCGGCGTTGAGTTGGACGGGGGCATCGGGGGTTTCGGATCCGGCGCGGACGGCGGGGGGCGTGCGGATGTGCTCCCTGCGGTGGAGCAAGACGAGCTTTTTGCGGAGGAGCTGCTTGAGGGGCGCGTCGGTGCAGTCGGCGGCGGCAAGCAGGTCGGTTTTGGTGACAGCGTTGTCGGGGTCGAGTGCGCGGGCGTTTTGCAGTGCGGCGAGGATGGCCTGCTGTTTGCGGCTTTTTGGCTGTTCGGCGGGTTCGGCGGGGGGGGCGAGGTATGCGCAGATTTCCTTCTTTACGCCCATGCCCTTCTTAACGGCGGCGGGCACCATCGCGGCCAGGACCTGGCCGAACGGACACACATAGTAGATGCTGATCCATCGCGCCAGGGCCATAAGGGACTCGTCGATCAGCGGCTCAGGATCGAGCACCTTGCGGACGGTCTTGAGCTTGAACTGCCGCGATCTGGTTTGTCGGGCGGCATCCGTAATGAGCTCTACGCAGAATCCGGTGAGCGGCTTGTTGGCTCGCCCGAAGGGCGCTTCCACTCGCTGGCCGACCAGAACCGGCCAGAGCGTTTGCGGGACCAAATAGTCGAATTCGGTGTCGGCGCCGGTGTCGAAAGCGATCCTTATCACGTGTCCGTCGACAACCTCGTTTGTTTCGCTGCCCTCAAACAGGCTCCTGGTGCGATCCGTCTTCATTCAGTATTCACCGGCGAACCTTAGTCCTCATATACGCCTTCGTGACGGCGTTTCTCCGACAGATCGTTTATCTCCGTATCCTCGAGCATATCGATACCGATTCGGTCGATGAGCGTCTTGATGTAATCAAGGTGCGGACACGGTGGGGCGTGATAGTTGTCCTTCGTAATGCAGGAAGAAAGCTGGACGATGATTTTGTCCTTGTCGATGTTTTCCTTCTTTTTCAGGCGACGCTTCAAGAGCGTCAGCTTGCGATGCACCGCTCTGCCGCAGCATCCGCCGCAAGTCATGTAGAGAACCCGGTACGCCTTGTCACTGGGATACAGCTTGAAGCCGCCCGTGCGCTCGTGATAGGCCTTCTCGCAGAAATAGCCCGGGCAGCGCTGCTTGACTATATCACACTGCACGACGACAACGTATTGCTTGTTGAGTAGATCGACCATCGCAAGCTCTATTCAAACAACACCGCAAGCATTTCTTTTTTGGCTGGTTCGATCGCCTCGGGCTTTGTCCAGACGGCCAGCTCGAGCGATTGTCTGCACGGGCAGGTTTCGTCGCAGAGGGCGCCGTCGGCGGCGAGCACGGCAGTCAGCAGTTTGGCGGCATTGGCGGTGGCGGCGGCAAGGTGTGCGATTATCTCTTCGAGAAGCGCCCTTTTGCCTTTGGACACATCGTGCTCCTTCCAGCAGTCGTAATCGCTTGCCAGGGCGACGAGGGCGTAACACATCTGGGCTTCGCGGGCGAGCTTGGCCTCGGGCATCGCGGTCATGCCGATCACATCGCCGCCCCATTGCCTGTGCATGAGCGACTCGGCGCGCGTGCTGAACTGTGGGCCTTCCATGCAGACGTAGGTACCGCCGGGATGGGTAACCGCGTCAACGGTTTCGGCGGCTCGAATGATCCTGGACCGGAGGCGCTCGCAGCAGGGGTGAGAAAATTCGCAATGGACGGCTCCGAAGCCGTCGAAGAAGGTGCCGCGGCGACGGAAGGTTTTGTCGATGAACTGATCGATGACGACGAGGTTTTTGGGTTCGATTTGGTCGCGGAGCGAACCTACGGCGCCGCTGGCAATGAGGGTGGTTACGCCCAACTTTTTGAGGGCAAATACGTTGGCGGCATAGGGGATGTCGCCGGGTCCGAGGGCGTGGTCGTGGCCATGACGGCTGAGGAACGCGACGCGGCGCGATCCCAATCGCCCGACGGCAATGGGCGCACTGGGCCGGCCGAAAGGCGTTTCCACGTCGTGCCTTTTTACGTCCTTGATCAGCTTGAGCACGGCGTCTCCAACGCCGGTACCGCCGATTATACCGATCATTTCATCATGCATGAATCATTCTCCGGCAGGCATCTGCAAATAATTATACTAACGGCGCCTCACCAGAATTACAAGACGCAATTTGAGCATGGCAAATGCCGGCTGTGTCGACGCTGGTGACAGATCGCGAACTATTGCCCAATATCGGCCTGTTTGGTAAAATGCTGTTTAATGATATCTGTAGAAGAGAGGTACGACATGGACTCAACAAGGCCGAACAGACGCCAGTTTCTTAAATCAGCCGGGCTTGTGGCGGCGGCTTTGGCAGCGGGGGAACGTATCCTGGCCGCGGCAGCCGACCGTACGCGACCCAATATTATAGTCATCATGGCTGACGATCTGGGCTACTCCGACATCGGCTGTTTTGGCGGCGAGATCGCCACCCCTAACCTCGATGGGCTCGCGGCGCGAGGCCTTCGATTCCGGCAGTTCTACAACTCCGCCAAGTGCAACCCAACCCGCGCCGCCTTGCTCACCGGCCAGTACGAACATGCCGTCGGCGTGGCGAAGATGCAGCACGGAGTAACCTTTGCCGAAGTGCTCCGCCCAGTTGGCTACCGAACCATCATCTCCGGCAAGTGGCACCAGGACCCGCTCCCGACGACCCGCGGCTTTGATCGGTACTGGGGCCTGGCCGACGGCTGCTGCAACTTCTGGAACCCGGGCACCACAGCCAGAGCCGGGGAACCCGCCCCCGGCCGCAAAATAGCCGGCGCACGGCGCTGGGCCAATGAAGGCCAGGCCATAATGGGTTACGTGCCTGAAAAGAAAGACTTCTACACCACCGACGAATTCGCAACCTACGCCATCGGGCGCCTTGAAGAATACAAAGACGAAGACAAGCCGTTCCTCCTTTATTTGCCCTTCACTGCCCCGCACTACCCACTCCATGCGTGGCCCGAGGACATTGCCAAATACCGCGGCAGGTACAAAATCGGCTGGGACGAGCTCCGCAATCGCCGCTACAAGCGCCAGCTCGAATTGGGCGTCATTGACAAAAAGCATGCCGTGTCCCCGCGCGACCCCGCAGTACCCGAATGGGATACCCTCACCGAAAAACAAAAGGATGACTACGATCTCCTCATGGCTGTCTATGCAGCGATGGTGGACCGCATGGATCAGGCTATAGGCCGTGTCTTCGACAAGGTCAAACAACTTGGCAAATGGGACAACACCCTGGTCCTTTTCCTTTCAGACAACGGAGGTTGTGCGGAAAACGTCAATACCACGCCGGATACGCCGCCCGGTCCCGTCGAAAGCTACCGCACACTCGGCGCCGAATGGGCAAACGCCACCAATACCCCATACCGTAAATACAAGTCAACTGATTATCATGGCGGCAACTGCACCCCGTTCATCGCCCACTGGCCGGGCGTCATACAGCCCAACACCTTCACCGACCAGGTCGGTCATATCATCGACATCCTGCCGACCTTCATGGATATCACAGGAGCCCGGTATCCGAAAGAACAACAAGGCCGAAGAATTAAACCCCTTGCCGGAAAGTCGCTCCTGCCGGTCTTCGAGGGCCAGCAACGCAAGCCGCACGAAGCGCTGTTCTGGCAGTTCGGAAAGGCCAAAGCCGTGCGCCAGGCCAACTGGAAACTGGTGAAGTTCGGCGACGCCGACTGGGAACTCTACGACTTGGACAACGATATGACCGAACTGAACGATCTTGCAAGAGAATACCCCGACCGCGTCAGGCAAATGGCCTCGGCATGGAATGCATGGCGGCAAGCCAGCCAAATATAATTGCG
>JAWLHD010000354.1:0-4903 GCA_041690555.1 Anaerohalosphaeraceae bacterium | reverse complement strand
CTTTTTGAGTCAATGGGCATCCGACGTGTGCAGACACAGGTCTCGGTCAGCTATATCGACCATAATATGAGTCAATTCGGTCCGGAGAACCACAACGACCACCTTTATCTGCAAACCGTCGCAGCCAAATCAGGTGTTCATCATTCGCGCGCAGGTAACGGCATCTGCCACCAGGTCCATCTTGAGCGATTCGGCAGGCCCGGCGCAACCCTTCTGGGCAGCGACTCGCATACCCCGACTGGCGGCGCACTGGGCATGTTGGCCATTGGCGCCGGCGGTATGGACGTGGCCGTTGCAATGGGCGGAGGCGCCTTTTACCTCACCTGCCCAAAGGTTATCGGAATCAAACTGACCGGTCAGCTCGGCGAGTGGGTCGCAAGCAAAGACGTAATCCTGAAGATCCTCAGCATTCTCACAACCAAAGGCAACGTAGGCTGCGTGGTCGAGTACTTTGGCGAAGGCGTCAAAAGCCTCTCCGTCCCCCAGCGCGCAACGATCACCAATATGGGCGCCGAACTCGGCGTCACCACCAGCATTTTCCCCAGTGACGAGAATACGCGGCGATTCCTGGCCGCCCAGCAGCGGCCCAATGACTACCAGCCTCTCAGCGCAGACGAGTTTGCAGACTATTCCCGAATTATCGAACTCGATCTCTCCGAGTTGGAGCCGCTGGCCGCTGGTCCGTCGTCTCCGGACAACATCAAAACTGTCGCCGACCTCCAGGGTCAGAAAACCAGTCAGGTCGTCGTCGGCAGTTGCACTAATTCAAGTTATACGGACCTTATGACCGTTGCCGCGGTACTCAAGGGCAGGCGCATCGATCCGATGATAGAGTTTGCCGTCGCCCCCGGCAGCCGACAGGTACTCGGGATGCTGGCTCGCAACGGCGCCCTCGCCGACATGATCGCCGCCGGCGCCCGTATCCTTGAAAGCGGCTGCGGACCATGCATCGGCCAGGGATTCTCGCCTGCCGACGGCGTCGTAACACTGCGTACCTTCAATCGCAACTTCGCCGGCAGGACCGGTACCCCCGATGACAATGCTTATCTGGTCAGCCCCGAGACCGCCGTTGCCTCCGCCATAATGGGTGAAATAACCGACCCCCGTTCGCTTCGCGACCTGCTGGGCCTGAAGCACCCAGAACCCAGCCTCCCCGCTGCTTTCCTCATCGACGACAGCATGATTGAAGAGCCGCCCGACGCCTCCGAAGCATCCAAACTGGCGGTCCTCCGCGGTCCCACAATCGTTGTACCCGAGGCTCCGAATCCTCTGCCGGACGCCCTCGATGGCAAGGTCCTCCTTAAGTGCCAGGACAAAGTCACCACCGACCACATCATGCCCGCCGGTGTTTTTCTCAAGCACCGCTCCAACGTTCCTGAATACGCAAAGGTCGTCTTCAACGCTTTCAACGAGCCGGGACGCCCGACCTTCGCACAGAGGTCGCTTGAGCTCAAATCCAAAGGAATCGCCGCCTTTGTCGTAGCTGGCCTCAGTTACGGTCAGGGCTCCAGCCGTGAGCACGCCGCACTGTGCCCCATGTATCTCGGTGTCCGTGCCGTCATAGCAAAGAGCATCGAACGAATCCACAAGGCGAACCTTATCAACTTCGCCATCGTCCCACTGGAGTTTGCAGACGCCTGCGATTACGACCGCATTCAAGCTGACGACCAGCTCCGCATCGAAGGCCTAATCGATGCGATTACCTCACGCGATCGCATCACGGTTGCCGACGCGACCGCGGGATTCGAATTCCAGTGCAAACTCGACCTGTCCCCGCGCGACCGTGACATCCTTCTTGCCGCGGGTCTGCTCAACTACACCCGCAAGAAGGCATTGCACGGATGAGCAGAGAACGGGTGGTCTGCGTTTTTGGCACAGGTCACGCCTCACAAGGTGACGACATCTTCGACACTGCGATGGAACTGGGCTTTCAGTTGGCCTCCGCGGGTTACACCGTCGCCAACGGCGGTTACGGAGGCACAATGCTCGCATCCGCAAAGGGCGCCCGCAATGCCGGCGGCCAGGTCATCGGCGTAACATGCGCCGCCTTCGGCCGCGCAGGACCAAATGAGTACGTCTCCCACGAAATCCAGACCCAATCCCTCGAAGAACGCCTCAGAACCCTTATCCAACTTGGCGATGGGTACTGTGTCCTGCCGGGAGGCACGGGCACCCTACTCGAACTCGCCGATATCTGGGAACGCAGGAACAAACGATTTGCCTCTCCTGCCAAGCCGATTATAATAGTCGGCGAATTCTGGAACGATCTGATTGACCTGATGCGAAAAGTGGACCCGCAGAGCATCCGGCACGTGACAGTCGCGGCCACGCCCCGGGAGGCGGTCGGTGTGCTTGTCACCGCGTTGAATGAAAACTGTTAGCGAAGGCAGAATCATGATGAGAACATCGATAATGATAGTGGTCGCCTGTACCGGACTCGGCGTTTGCGCAGCAGAATCATTCGCTGCATCGACCGCCAAATCCGCCTCACCCCTCCGTGATGCCACGCTTTACAGTGGAATCACCGGCACGTTGACCACCGATGCCGAAGGGAAGATATGGTATTTCACCGCGAGCGCCGACGTCAGCGACGGGCTGACTACCGTCCCCTCGGGCACACCCGTTGAAATGCTGCCCTGCAGCACGCTCGAAAAAATCATCGCGGCTGCTGGCGAGCAGAGGACCATCGAAGGTAAGCTGTGGGCAAGAGTAACCCGGTATTCGAACCGAAACATATTGATCGACAAGCTGCCCAGTCATAAGTTTATTAATCGGAAGGCCCCAAACAAACACCGACTGGATTCGCAGTTCCTCGCTGAAAATCTTATTAATAGAAACTTTTTATTCGCAATTTATTTCATACCAATGACTTCCGAAAAGCCCGCCGGCGCAACTGCTCCCGGAATCGCCCAACCGAAGAATAATGAGAGCATTCTGCCTGACGAAATACTCGAGCAGATGAACAGAAGGCGCGTCGCAGATCTGAAGAAGATGAAGGAAATGCTCCAGACTGAAGGCGACGTGGTTCTCGCTGACCGAATAGGATTTGTGAACATCGACGACAGCGGCAAGACGTTCACCGTGGACAGCCTCGGCAGGAACGTCGACGATATGGAATTTACGTTATTGCCATGCGAGGTGCTCGAATATACTGAACAGAGTCTGGTCGATATGCCCGCTATCCGGCAGCGTTTCCGAGTCTCCGGCATAGTAACCACATTTCGCGGTCGACAATACATGCTACTGCAGCGCGCGGTGCGGACCTACTCGCACGGGAATTTCGCTCGCTAAGCTGTCGCGGGCCGGAAAACGACAGGCAAACCGGAATCACCGATTTAATGAACAAGCTCGATGACATGCTGATAGTCGCTTCACAGCCAGCCGCCGCAGCGCGGCTGCAGCTCCTCATGGACGGCCATTCGATGAGCGGTTTTCTCCGCAGCCGCACCGCTGTCGCTCAGCAAGTCCGCTACATTGTTGACGAAATAGCCCGCCGGGGCGACGAAGCCCTGATCCAATGCACGGAACGCTTCGACGGCGTCAAGCTGAACGCCGGTCAGCTTCGCATCAGCTCAGACGACCTCGTTCAGGCCCATCACGGTATCGATGACATATTGATGGTGTCGCTGCGCCGCTCAATCGAAAATGTCAGCGCTTATCAGTCCGCGATCTTCACGGGCCGCGGCAATGTGCCTCAGGGCATTCGATATACTCCGCTTCGGAGGGTCGGCCTGTGCATCCCGGGCGCTAGTGCGCCTCTGCCCAGTACGGTCATAATGACCGCAGTCCCTGCAATTGTAGCTGGTGTTAAGGAGATCGTCGTAGTCTCGCCACCGCGCCACAACGGTACAATACATCCCGTAATCCTCGGCGTTTGTCACGAATTAGGCATCCAGGAAGTCTACAGGATCGGAGGCGCCCAGGCGGTCGCCGCCCTTGCATGGGGCACCCGGACCATACCCAAAGTGGACAAGATTGTCGGCCCCGGCAATGATTATGTCCAGCTCGCTAAGAAGGAGGTCTTCGGACTCGTCGATATGGATTCGTTCGCCGGCCCAAGCGACGTACTCATCATCGCAGATGAGTCCGCCAATCCAGCGTGGGTGGCCGCTGACGTCCTCAGCCAGGCCGAACACAATCCGGGCGCGGGCATACTGGTTACAGATTCGCTTGACCTTGCTCGCGCCGTTCTCAAGGAGCTTGCAATTCAAGTCGAAATGCTCGATCGCGCCGAAGGAACGCTCGAGTGCCTCAGGCAATTCAGTGCCGTCGTAGTGTTCGAGAACATCAGACAGGCGATTGACTTCGCAAATGATTTTGCCCCCGAGCACCTGCAGATTCAGTGCGGCGCACGCAGCCGTGATCTCGTAGACAGAATACAAAACGCCGGGGCGATCTTTGTTGGAGCGTACACACCGGTCGCGGTAGGCGACTACTGGGCCGGCCCGAGTCACACACTGCCGACGCGCCAGACCACAAAGCACTTTAGCGCCCTGACCAGCAACGACTTCGTAAAGTCCTCCAGCATCATCGAATACGACAGGAGCCAACTCCTCCAAAGCGCCGATGACATCATTCGCCTGGCCATGACTGAAGGTCTCGACGCCCACGCCAAGAGCGTCGACGTCCGCCGCAAGAGCTGAACACCCCATCAGAACCAGTCAAGCGCCGCTTCGTTCCTGTAGTAAAACCTGCCCAGCACATGCGACGCCACAATCAACAAGTAAACGTAAGCAGTTCTAAACAGCAGGAACGTGACTGCATTATCGTTCCTGTAGAAGTGAATGATAAACGCAGCAATGATTGCAATTGGCAGGTAGAATACGGGCACCACCAGACAATACCTCACAAATGTCCGCAGAATGGAAAAGATGATTCGAAATGGATTAAGGCCCCAGAAACC
>JAWLHD010000353.1:0-4919 GCA_041690555.1 Anaerohalosphaeraceae bacterium | reverse complement strand
GCAATAATCAGAAGCTCTATTGCAAGAGCCACGAAAATCATGGTCGTAACGGCCGACCGAGCGCCCTTGGCGTTTCGACTGGCGAAAATCCGCTGGTACTGGTTGGCGTCGCCCAGCACAAGTAGAAAAACCGGCAGACAGAAGTTGATGATCATTACCGGCGAATAAACACCCCAGAACTGCATATGCTGTTGGCGGTCGCCCATCGCCGCAAACGATTCGCTCATGCCGGCAAGCCCCCCCGCCTGTATCCAATACACCGGCAGCGTGATCAGCATGGCGACGGTGATTACAATACCGGTGACGATATCGGCGTATGCAAGGCTCATCAGTCCCGCCAGCACTGTAAACAGGATGATGAACGCCGCCGCAATCACCGTGGCAATCTCCTTCGTCAGACGAGGCTCCTCCAATACAAGCTGACCCTGCCCGTCGAATGAAGTAATACGATACTCTTGTTCCGACAGCGCATCATCGTCATACAGAACTCGCTTGTAATTGTTTCGCCGAATAGCCGCGGTGCGAGTCTGGTCTGCCAGGCGTTCCTTGGCGTCTGCTATCTCCTCTGCGGCAACCACCTCCACGCGATAGGATGCCTCACCGCCTTCATCGCCCCGCAACGAAATTGCCGTCTGCCCCGTCCAGTCCGCCGGCGGCGTGTAAATCACCCATCCCCGCACAAGCTGCCGCCCCGTAACCGAGTCGCCGGCATGCAGTTTCACGGCGGGCTTCTTGCCTGTAATCACCTCCAGCACTGCGCCGCCCGCGTTGAACTGGTAACTCACTATGACCATGTATGCTATGATCAGCGACACCACCGAAAGCCCCCTTGCGACCTGCCCGAACCGTCCACCTATGATTTCAGGCACCGAGCTTGCCTCGATCCTGCGCGCTTTGGCGGCTATAAGTGAAAGCAGTATCATGCCGATAAACGTCCCTATCGGCAGTATCAGTGCCGCCATCCCATCCTTGTACGTGCGCTCGGCGTTACCCACTATCGAGCCTGTGCCTATCCACACCGCCAGCATCGTACAGACCATGATCCAGGGTGATAACGTTCGCCCTGCCACGGCGAAATCATCCTCCGTCTTCACCTGCCGCGACTTCCAGACGCCTATGCAGCCCAAAAGAACCAGATAGCCGAGTATACTGAAGAAGTAGATCATCCTGTGTCCCTGTCAACAGTCCAATTGTTTAACGCGCAGCAGCAGTCCTGCACGTACCGCAACTTCAATTCGCGTCATTCCGTCTGGCACACTTGCCTCCGGCAGCGTCTGCCGAATGAACATCACACGTCACCCGTCGAGGAAGGCGTCTTGAGCTTCAGCGTATCCCCAACCTCCTTCTGAAGATCTGTCAGCGCGCTCATCAACCGCGACAAAACGCCCGCATGCCCTGCATCTTCGGCCAGGTTATGCATCTCCCAGGGATCGTTCTTCACGTCGAATAACTGCACCTGGCGTGCCTGCGGATAAACGATAAGCTTGTAATCCTCAGTGCGAATCATCCTCTGAAAATCCCTGTACGAACCGAAGACGGCATCATACGGGCGGGTATTCTCGCCCGCCAATAGACGTGCGAGACTCTCGGCCTGCACGCTTTCGGGTATCGGTATGCCGGCCAGATCGCATGTCGTTGGAAACAGACAGTGCAGATACACCATCGCATCAATCCTGCGCCCTTTGCTTACACCCGGCCCGCGGACAATCAGCGGCAGTCTTATGCTGTGGTCATACTGATTCTGCTTGCCCATCAGACCGTGCTGACCCACCGCCAGACCGTGATCCGATGCAAAGATCACGTAAGAATTGGCCGACTTGCCGGTCGCCTCCAGAGCATCCAGGATCCGACCGATCGCTGCATCCGCGTGTGTAATTATTGCATAATACTCCGCTATGTGTGTCTTCGCCGCTTCGGGCGTCCGCGGAAACGGCCCCAGTCTCTCGTCCCGAAGCGTATATCGCTCGCCCTGGTCGAAAGGATGCTCCGGCAGATAATTAGGCGGCAGCTTGATCTTCTCCGGCGGATACATGTCGACGTATTCCTTAGGTGACTGCCGCGGATCGTGAGGAGCGTTGAATGACACGTACATAAAAAACGGATCGTCGCTCTTGGCCGCGCTCTCCTTCAGGAATCGCACCGCGTTGTCCGCGTAAAGATCGGTCGTGTGCTGCTCGACCGTATGCCGGTTCACCAGGCATTTGGCGGGGTCCGCAGCCGTCGGATCGAAATCCGCCACGTTTGGCCGCCAGTGTCCCCCGTTGTCCGTATCCCACGGCTTCCAGTCCACGCCCCCGGGTTTCGGCCGGTCGTACTGCCCCTTGGCATCGTACATCCCGCCTGCGATACTCTCGCCGCCCCTGAAACTCTTGGCCAATGTGCGCGGACCATTGTGCCACTTGCCAGTCACCCAGGTGTTGTAGCCCGCCGCCCCGAATGTCTGCCCCCACAGCGGAACCTTTTCGAGGTCCCTCTGCGCATGGTAAAGATGCAGCCCGCTGTTGAGCATCGCCCGACTGCAGATGCAAACCGCCGGCGACCATGACCCCTGATTAAACGCATGGGTAAACGTGGTCCCACCCTTCATGAGCCGGTCAAGGTTCGGCGTCTTCACCTCCGGATTATTGAGCGCATTGATCGACCGGAAAGTCTGGTCGTCCGTAAACAGAAACAGGAAATTCGGCCGCGATGACTTCTCGGCAGCAGCCGCCGGATACGCCAGTCCCGCCGCCGTCACCCCGCACAGCCGAAGAAATCCCCGCCGATTTAAACCTTTACGATTCACCGCGAACTCCTCTCAGATGAATATGCGTCGCAATTGACCTTCTCAAGCCGACCGATCATAACCGCCCTGCCGCCGTTTTTCAAGGTTTGCCTGCCGAAATTACCCGCCGCGCTGGTACAGTATCGGCCGCACCAGCGACCCCGTCCGCACCGTCTCGCCCGCCTCGGTCGTCTCGATCACCATGTGCCAGCGCTCCGGATCCGTCCCCACCGCCCCACGAATCGCCGCATGCCCCTGCTCCATCGGATGATCCACCATCCCCGCCAGCAAAAAATCCTCACACCGCTCGACCCGAAACAGCGTGTCCTCCGGCCGCCCAGACGCATTTCCCCCATACCCGAAAACCCGCACGTCCGCCGAGTCCTTCATCCAAACCATATAAGTGTTCCCCTCCCCCTTGAACCCGTAAATGCTCACATTGCGGCTGTTGCGAATCTCCATATTTGCCTCGCTGCGAACCCCCTCCGGGCAGCACTGGTAAAACGCAAGCTTCTCGTGCGTCCCATCGATGAGGATGTGCCGATACCCCGGCGAAGCTTGCCCCACGCCCAATTCGAAGTTATACCACCGGCCCCCACCGTTTCCCGTCACGACCACCAGCGGGCTCGTCCGCGGCGCATGGTCCGGCCCACGCTTGCCGTAACCGACACCCGGCATCAACAGGAGTTGCACGTCGCGCACAAACGACCGCGCTCCAGCCCGCCACTGAAGCGCGTATGCCCCCGGCACCTCCCGCGGCACATATACTCCGCAGAACGACATCACCGTCTCGGCATCGGCCGCATCCGCCGTCTGAATCACCGGCCGCGGCTGCTTCGCATCAGTGAAGAAGCCCTCATCCCCCCGCACGGCAATCACCGAAAAAGCCTTGCCAACCCCGACTACCTTCGTCTTTGCGCCCAACCGCAGCGTCCGGCTCACCCGGTAAATCCCCTTCGGGAGGAAGACCACGGCATTCTCGTCCACCGCCCGTTGCAGCGCTTCCGTATCATCGCTGACGCCGTCGCCCTTCGCCCCATAAGGCGCCGCCTTCACATTCGTGGCACAGGCAGCCTGCCCGCGTAAGGCCTCCTCCCATCCCGCCAAGCCCGCATCCCACAAATGCCGACTGCACAAATCCGCCGGCGGCCCATCCACCTCGGCTGCCCGCACCAGCGCCCCTGGCAGCTTCACACCGTCCACAAATACCGGGCACACATACTGCCTGCCCTTGTAAGCCGGCATCCCAACCGGCTGCGCCAATTGCTCGACCCGCAGCCACCCCTGGGCACGGCCCCCCACCTGCTCGCCTTTAGGCAGCCGCGCAAGCACCGCCGCATTCTTCACGTATACATTGTGAAAATAGAAACTCCGTTGCGCCTCAATCACCACATTGCCCGCATCCGGCAGCTCGAACGCGACCTCACTGTCAACCAGCACGACCTGCCCCTGAAAATGAACGTTCCACCCGGCCCCACCGACAATCGCAGCTCCCGGCCCCGTCCGCACGATCTTCACCCCCACCGCGCAAAGCGCCTGCCGGCTGTCGTTGAGAATCGCCGGGCCAGTCTGCCCGATAAGCGTCACCCCCGTAATCGTCGGCGCCGGCTGTGTCTGCCGCAGGTCCATCCCGATCCGCCCGCCGATCACCGTTATCCCTGCGTGGCTGCCGCCAGAGCCCGCGCCGCCCTCCAGTCCCGCCAGCCCGCCCGTCGCGTCAATGGTGCAGTCCTGCACCCCCGACCCCTGTGCGGCGCGATGCCGAATCCCCACCGCGCCGGCATTGCCCTTGCCAAGCACAACATCGATCCCCACGAACATCTGGTTGAAGCTGATATTGGGCTGAGGCTTCTCCGCGCCCTCATCCACGCTCCGCGCCCAGAAATACACGACATACTTCGGCTTGTCCAAATCGCCAAATCCCGCGGCGTTGTCCGTCAGCACAATCCGCGGCCGTTGAGCCCCCTCCCGCGACCCCACCAGCACACAGGGAAAATTCCCCGACCCGCTGATCCTGCCGTTCTGCCGGCGATAGAACCCCTGGATGCAGCGAATCGTATCGCTCACCTTGTACGTACCCGCCGGAAAGAAGCATACCATCTGATGGTCCCGCGCAAAATCCACCGCCCCCGGAATCGCCTCCGTGCTGTCCTTC
>JAWLHD010000352.1:0-4926 GCA_041690555.1 Anaerohalosphaeraceae bacterium | reverse complement strand
AACCGAACGGGTCCTTCACAGAAGAACCGCCACAGTTCGTCGCCGGTCTCTGTGTCGTATGCCGTGATTGAATCAGTAACCATAGAGGGCGCCAGCAGGGTCTTGCCGCTGACGACGGGTTCATAGGACAAGTCAAACTGGAGCTTGTATTGATGCGGCGGCCAGGCAGGTTGCGGTTTGGCCAGCTTTCGCATCCACTGAAGGTACAAGTCGGCCGCCAGCGGATCAGGCGCGTACGCCGAATGAGAGGCGTCGCAACGCCACATAGGCCAGTCACCGGCAAGAAGCGGGCAGCCAAGACCAAGGACCGCAACATAAACGCAGATACTTCTCACAAGCCTGTTCGATTGCATTGCACCACACAGCTCCATTTGCTTTTCGTCAGAACTATTATAGCATTATGCAGTAAGAATTTCCAGTGGGCACGGCTGAGCACGATTCGCTCCTGTTGTCGCGTGCGGGTTTACCCACGCAGACGGCAACGCAGCCTGCATTATTGCAACTCATAAAAATTGAGATTGACGCAATTCGCTTATTGGACTACATTAGGGACTCTTGAATGAGCGTTCCGGTTTGACTCTGAGGGCACATGTCGCAAGTTAGAGAAGAATGCGGGGTTTTCGGGATTTATGGCGACCCGGAAGCCGTGCAGAAGACGTATTTCGGGCTTCACAGCCTCCAACATCGCGGCCAGGAATCGGCAGGGATTGCCTCCAGCGACGGCGAGTGTGTTCGTTGCTACACAGGGATGGGGCAGGTCAGCCGGGTCTTTCGCCAGAACAGGGGGTTCCTGGAGAAGCTGCACAATCCGATGGCCATCGGCCACGTTCGCTATTCGACGACGGGCACGAGCACGCCCATGAACGCCCAGCCGTTCCTGAGTGAGTATTCGCGCGGGCAGGTGGCGGTTGCTCACAACGGTAACCTTATCAATGCGGGACTGCTGCGCGACGAGTATGAGGCATACGGACACATCTTCAAGTCAACCAACGACACCGAGATTATCATTCACCTGCTGGCCAAGCCGAGCCACCTGGCCAAGCCCGACCCGCTCGGGCACGTGCTGAATCACCTTCAGGGCGCATTTTCGCTGGTCTTCCTTTTCGCGGATCATATTGTAGCGGCTCGCGACACTCACGGCATACGTCCGCTGTGCATAGGACAAACGCGAACCGGGGCTTATTGTGTCGCCAGCGAATCGTGCGCCTGTGACGCCATAGACGCCACATACATCCGCGAAGAGGAGCCGGGAGAGATCGTTACGCTTGACGCAGACGGCATCAGCAGCAGGTTCTTCGTTACGCCCGGCACAGTGAAGCCCGCCCATTGCATTTTCGAGCACGTCTATTTCGCCAAGCAGAGCAGTCTCGTCTTCGGCGAGAGCGTGCATGAGGTGCGCAAGAGGTGCGGCAGGCAACTGGCGCAGGAGCACCCTGTTGACGCCGACGTGGTGACACCGGTTCCGGATTCGGGCGTCTCGGCGGCAGTCGGCTACGCCAACGAGAGCGGGATTCCGTTCGATATGGGATTTGTGCGGAGCCACTATGTCGGTCGGACGTTTATTTCGCCATCTCAGGATATGCGGGACCTTGCGGTTAAGCTCAAACTGGCCGTGGTCAAGGAGGTGGTGGCCGGGCGGCGCGTTGTCGTGGTTGATGATTCCATTGTGCGGGGCACAACGACGCGCGGCAAGATCAAGTCGCTTCGGGCGGCGGGCGCCAAAGAGGTCCACATGCGCGTG
This sequence comes from Anaerohalosphaeraceae bacterium, assembly GCA_041690555.1. Classification (GTDB taxonomy): domain Bacteria; phylum Planctomycetota; class Phycisphaerae; order Sedimentisphaerales; family Anaerohalosphaeraceae; genus JACZKQ01. Next base: position 3,185 of record JAWLHD010000352.1, on the reverse strand, counting down.
GCCTGTCCGCCGGTGGCCAATCCGTGCTTTTACGGCGTTGATTTCCCGACTAAGGGAGAACTGTTGGCCGATCGGCGCTCTATGGAGGAGATACGTGATTATCTGGAAGTCGACAGCGTCGGCTATCTCTCACTGGACGGACTGCTGTCCTGCGTTTCGCTTCCGGCTGACCATTACTGTACAGCCTGCTGGAGCGGGCAGTACAAGGTGCCAGTCAGCACCATAGTCAACAAATACAGCATGGAACGCCATCAGATGCAACTCTTCGATGACCTCGAATTATGACCGCCGATTCCAAGTATGTCAGTTATGAAGCATCGGGCGTCAGCATCGATGCCAACGACCGGATGGTCGAGCGGATCGGCCGGTGTGTGGCGATGACGTACGGTCCACGCGTAATCAGAATGGAAAACAGCTTCGCCGGGCTCTTTCGTCTCGACTACGACGAGAAGCTGTTCAAGAAGAATTACCGCAACCCCGTGCTGGTGGCATGCACCGACGGTGTGGGCAGCAAGGTGCTGGTGGCGCAGGAGATGAAGCGGTACAACACGGTGGGTATCGACCTTGTCGCGATGAACGTCAATGACATGATCGTGCAGGGCGCAGAGCCGCTGTTCTTTCTTGACTACCTTGCTGTGCACAAACTGGAGCCTGAGCGTATCGCGGAGATGGTCGAGGGCGTCGCGGCGGGCTGCCGCATGGCCGACTGTGCCCTGATCGGGGGCGAGACGGCCGAGATGCCGGACATCTATCGCAAGGATGAATTCGATATGGCGGGCTTCGCGGTGGGCGTCGTCGAGCGAGACCGCGTCATCGACGGAAGCAACGTGCAGCAAGGCGACGTCATCCTTGGCCTGGCTTCCAGCGGCATACACAGCAACGGCTATTCGCTGGCGCGGCATATCTGCTTCAAGCAGCTCAACCTGAAGGTTACCGATACCATCGATGAACTGGGCGGCAAGACCATAGGCCAGGCCCTGCTGGAGCCCACTCGTATCTACGCGGCGTCCATCGTCAAGCTCCTCGCCCAGTATAAAGTGAAGCGCGTCGTTCATGCCATGGCGCACATTACAGGCGGCGGTCTCGTGGGCAATATCCCGCGCGTACTGCCGAAGGACTGCAACGCGGTCCTTAAGAAGTCGAGCTGGCCGGCGCCGCCGATCTTTGGATATCTTCAGAGCAAGGGTCCCGTCGAAGAAAAGGAAATGTACCGTGTGTTCAATATGGGCATCGGCTTCGTGCTCATTGTCGCCAAAGACTTCGCACCGGCGATCGCCGACAAGCTGCGAAGGTACGGCGAGCAGGTCTACCCGATAGGCGCCATCACCAAAGGCCGCCGCAGAGTGATTCTCAAGTAATTCACTGCCCGTGTCCGATAAAAACATGACCGCCGGCAAAAGCTTGAAATCTGTTGGCTGCGCCGGGGTTAAGTGTTGCCTGTCGGGGACCGATATCATATAATGATGGCTTGGAAAGATAGTATTTTTTGACCTGCGGTCTCGTGATAGCTCAACTTATCTGGATGAGGTGTGTGATGAACTTCAGAGTAGTCCTGCGTTGCACTTTGTATGTGTTGCTTGCGGTTCTTCTTTCGGGCTGTTTTTCCGCTCGACCTGAAGATATCCAGGCATTTCTTCGGCCGGATCAGGCTCAGGTTACGGCCGACGACTATATAGTCCAGCCTCCCGACGTGCTGACAATCATGTCGTCGCGGGTTCCGGAGATGGCGCGCAGCGGCAGCATGTCAAGCGTCGGCATGACCCAGGTGGTCCGGCCGGACGGCGTCATTTCGCTGGAGTCGGTCGGGGAGATCATGGTCGCCGGCAAGACGCCGCGGCAGGTCGCCGACATCATCGCACAGAAGCTCTCCGAGTTGTACAAGTTCACCGGCGATTATCCTGTCGACGTCCGCGTCAGCAATCAGAGCAAGTTCTACTATGTGCTGGGTCAGGTGCAGAGGCCCGGCGCCCAGATCTTCACAGGTCGCGAGACCACGCTTTCGGCGATCTCCAAGGCGGTGCCGAACGTCAGGGCATGGGAAGAGGCGACCCAGGTCATCCGCCCGTCGCTGGCGCTCAACGAACGACCGATGATCTTCGAGTTGAACTTCAAGAGGATGATCGAGCACGGCGACATGAGCAAGAACGTCCTGCTGCAGGAAGGCGACATCATCTACGTTCCGCCGACCATCCTTGGCTCCATCGGCCTGACGCTCGAAGAAGTCCTCGGGCCGCTGTTCCAGAGTGCCACCGCGGCACGCACGGTCGGGATCGTCGAATAGCGGGTAAATACCGCTGGACGGGTCGCCGACCGGCCGCTATCATGGCTGTGAGCACGTGGGGAACGTCCCCTCGCTCATGGCATACGGAGCCGCCGTATTTGAGGCAGAGTCGCGATGCACGCAAAGGAGACACTCAAACGTATCCACCTCGCCGGGACCGCATGGTTCGTCGCGTGTGCGGGGTTCCTGCTGACGCTGGCGATGCGGCAGGCGGGGGCGGGCTGGTGGCTGATCTTCTCGGTAGGCGGCTACTCGCTGGTCTTCACATTTGTGATCGTCAGCATCTACCTGTTCGCGGTCTACCGGGGCGTGGTCCGCAGCGACATCTCCCAGGAATACCCGCTTACGTCGTCGCTGTACTACATGGCTTTCTATGACATGTGCCCGTTCCTCGGTGCGGTCGCGGCGCTGCTGAGCGGCTCGGCCGCGGGCGGCTGGACGGGGTTGCTTTCCACTGTGGCGATGGGCTCGCTGGCGACGACTTTTTTTGTGTGGGTGATCGTCGACCCGTTGATCGGGATCGCCGAGATGTACCTGCCCGTCAGCCGACGATTGCGGCAGGAGCGGCTGGAGGCGGCCAGGCGCCAGCGGCTGGAGCGGCAGATCGAAAGCGAGCGTCTGTTGGATAACCTGTTTCATCAGGAGGAGCTCAACCATCAGCAGTGGCAGCCGGCGCTTGCGCCGATGGCCGAGAGGCTTGCGGCGATCGTCGCCGATCAATCCGCTCTGGCACAAAATGAGGCCGAGGTAGTCCAAATCGGGGCGGCTGCGTGGCGATTGGGCGGGCTGCCATGTATGAGACGCCTGCATGAGATGGCCGCCGCCGAACACACTCGACACAGCAACACAAAGGTCGCCGACTATGTCGCGCTCTGGTGGGACGGCATAGGAACATGGCGAGGTC
>JAWLHD010000351.1:0-4938 GCA_041690555.1 Anaerohalosphaeraceae bacterium | reverse complement strand
GGCCGCGACCTTTAACACCATGGTCGCAATCTATCTCGCCGTAATGCTCTTGCCCGTATACGCTCGTTACATCCCCAACCCGGAAACCGAAAGTTATTATTATAGCTGCGCAGCCTGTATGTTTGTCACGGCAGCACTGACCTTCGCAGTCCTCCAGCCGATAGCAAGCACATACTTCTCCGGCGGTTACGCGATCACCTTCCCGAGAGCCCTCGATACGGTGGTTGCCCCGGCTCTGGGCTTTGCCGCCGGCTGCATCGCCACTGCTTTCGTGATCCTGGTAATCTCCCTGATGCCCTTCTCCGCCCACAAATATGTAAGAACAACCCTCAATGAGCCCAACATCTCACCACCCGTCAAGAGCGCCGTAACCACAAGCTGCAACATCATCGGAGCAGCCTCAGTGCAAATCTACCCCCGAAAAGCTGTCGACGTCCTCGAAGAGTTCTCAACCCGCCGAACAAGATTCCTCGATGCAGACAATACCGCCGTTGCCGCCTACCGCTGATTGCCAGGCCGATTCACGAATCCACCGCATGCATTTCGCGCCTTGGCTGCCGTCCCGCGAAAATCCTCTATCTGAACTCTCGCCCCGCCTGCATAAACGCATTCAGATTCTCAACGGGAATCCCGGGCGGCAGATCGCATCCGGTGCTCAAGATGAAATTCGGATATGGTCGCATCTGTTCCAACAGGCCCCGAGTTGCCGCTGTAACATCTTTGGCTGAACCGTCCTTAAGCACCCTTGTCGGACTGACATTCCCGATCAAAACGGTTTCATCCGACACCGCCTCTGCCGCCTTGACCATATCCACCCCCGTATCCTCCGAATCCAGGCTCAGCGCCGCCACCCCGGTATCCTCCATCTCCTTCAGCAGATGCATCGTATTGCCGCAGATGTGATAGATCGTCTCGACATGCGAATACTTGAAGCTTTCGATAATATGGTGAACGTAATACCCGCTGAACCTGCGGAACTGCTCCGGCCCGAGTATCACCGCCGTCGGTTCGAGAATACAAATCACGTCCGCGCCGGCATTTATCAGCGCGCACGCGTACTCCTGAATGATCTCCGTTGCAAACTCACACAACGTTTCCAGTCGACCCGGGTCCAGCACGACATCCATCGCCGCGCGCTCCGCCGACTCCAGCAGCCCCGCCAATGTAAACGGACCGATCACGTACGCACCCGTAAGAAGCGATTCGCCGAAACCAACCGACATCATCTCGACCGTCTTGATGTAAGACTGGATACGCGCATCCTGCAATACGCTGATGCCGCGAAGCATCTCAAGTTCTGACAGGTCGTCGATCGGATGCTTCTCCACCGAACTGGACTCATGCAGCGGAAACCGCACCGGAAGCCCCAGCGCATTGGCCTCCACCGACAGGTCCATCATCATAAACGCCGCGTCCGGCCGAAGCAGATCCACCAGCGAACGAATGCATGCATAATGAACGCCGTGATTCTGCTGCGCGATCTTGATTGAATACCCCGTCAAATCGCAACCCGGAAACCCCGCCAAAGGAGCCACCAAACGCCGACCCTCAACGTAATAATCCCGCGCCTTTTCTAAAACCAGCCGCCTGATACGCTTCATTCATGCCACCAACAACAACCGTTTTACTTTATTACCTTTTTCCGTTGACCGCCACCAATGCCCTTGCCATGCGCCATCTGTTTATCTGGTGATTGGTGGGGTTAATCCATCCGTGGGTTAGTACTTTGCAGCGCGCCTATTATCCTGAGAACCGTATTGGTTGCGGGTAATGGTTCTGCACCGAATCGCGCAACGCAACTGTTCATTCAGGATATCTCTGAGGTACGCCTTGCCGACTCCACTGTATTCCAAAGCAGCATAGTAATCGTCATCGGCCCCACGCCTCCCGGCACCGGCGTGATCAAACTCGCCTTCTCCGCCACCGCCGCAAAGTCCACGTCGCCGACTAACCGATACCCACTCTTCTTCGTCGCATCCTCCACGCGATTGACCCCCACGTCAATCACAACCGCCCCATCCTTCACCATATCCGCCGTCACAGTCCCCGGCCGACCCGCCGCCGCAATCACAATATCCGCCCGCCGCACATGCCCCGCCACGTCCCGCGTCCGCGTATGACACACCGTCACCGTCGCATTCCCCGTCGCCGACTTCTGAATCAGCATATTAGCAATCGGCTTGCCCACAATATTGCTCCGCCCCACAACAACCACCTCCGCCCCCTCAATCTTAACCCCGCTCCGCACCAAAAGCTGAATAATCCCATGCGGCGTGCAAGGCAAAAACGCCTCCTCACCCACAACCATCTTGCCAACGTTGACCGGATGAAACCCATCCACGTCCTTGGCCGGATCAATCGCCAAAAGCACCGCACTCTCATCCAAATGCTTCGGCAGAGGCAACTGCACCAAAATCCCGTTAACCTTCGGGTCCGCATTCAGCTTCTCCACCAGCGCCATCAGTTCCTCCTGCGTCGTCTCCGCCGGGAGGCGATTATCATCCGAGTAGATGCCGATCTCCTCACACGCCCGCTCCTTGGCCGTCACATACGATTTCGACGCAGGGTCTTCACCCACCAGCACAACCGCCAGGCCGGGCACTATTCCCTGGGTCTTCAGTTGTGCGACCTCGGCCTTCAACTCAGATCGCATGTCCGCCGCAACCTGTTTGCCGTCGATTATTCTTGCCGCCATTACCTTTGCTCCTGATGTAGTTCTATGTTCTGGAAAACACTTGTCCGATAATGCATGCAATTCGAGCAATGCTTTCAGGGTGTACCACATTTCTCATAGGCATTCAAGGACACAATCCAGAATTGAGGCTCCCGGCTGCAAGTGCCCAACGGTTCAATTATTGACTCCGAGGCCATAATTCGGATACAATAGAGGCATTCCCGGAGGGTATTCAGCGGGGCGACTCACTTGGGTCACGCAGGCGGACGGGTGAATCTAAATGGCAGGGCTGACGTCAACTTATCCCAAATTCCCGCGGCGCCGTGCAGTGGCATGGCCGCCGATTTTGCGCCTGCGCACTATGAGTCTTTGCTGTATTACGGCGGTACTTCTGGCGACGGTGGGCGTTACTCTTGCCGACAGTCCCGATATTCCTGAGGCGTTCCTACGGCGCGTCCGGCCTTTGGAGACGGTGGATCGGTTTGCGCCTTTGCCGGCGGACATCAAGGAGGCCGTGCGGCAGGATCGGCGGCGGCACGGCGGCCCGCACCGGTTTGCGATAAGGCGACCGGTGGACATACGACCGGACGACTTCGGCACATGGGAGCGATTGGACAACGATACGCTTCTGTGGCGGCTGCAGATTACGTCGCCGGATGCTGTTTCTTTGAATTTGGGCTTTGCCGAATATCACATGCCCGCTTCGGGGCGCCTGTTCATTTACTCGGCGGACGAACGGTCTGTTTTAGGACCCTTCACGCGCAAGGACAATCGCCCGCACGGCCGGCTTTATACCCCCGTCATTGAATCGGATGAAATCGTAATTGAATTGACCGTGCGAGAATCCGAGGCTTCGACGGTACGCCTGAGGCTGGAGGCGATTAACCACGGTTATCGCGACATGCAGCCCGAATCCAAGAACTATACGATGGGCGCCAGCGGCGCTTGCAATGTCAACGTTGCCTGTACGGACGGTGACCCTTGGCGCAATCAGAGCCGCGCCGTGGCCATGTATCAGGTCAGCGGCAGCATCGGGTCTGTCACCTGCACCGGGACGTTGATCAACAATACCGCGGAGGATGACAGGCCGTACTTTTTGACCGCGTTTCATTGCTTCGACGAGGTCGACGGAAGGTCGGACTGCAATATCTCAAACACCTCCACGATTGCCGCATCGACCATTGTCTACTGGAACTATCAGGCGGGAACTTGCAGCGGCACAACGGGCTCCAAAAGCCTGTATCAGGCTGGCAGCGTCTATAGAGCCGGATATTGCGATTCGGATTTTGCCCTGCTGGAACTCGACAGGGTCCCTGTCTCGTCGGCGGAGGTGTTTTATGCGGGGTGGGATCGCGGCGCAGCAGCGCCGGGCTCGGCTGCTACGATTCATCATCCTTCGGGAGACATTAAGAAGATATCCGTGGAGCACCACCCGCTTAGCGTTACGGCATTCGGGGGTACAGTGTCGCCTGGGGACGGGACGCACCTGCGTGTGGCCAACTGGGATGTCGGGACGACTGAATCGGGGTCTTCGGGTTGTGCGCTGTTCAACTCGGCGGGGCGGATCGTGGGGCAACTGCATGGCGGGGACGCATCGTGCTACAATAAGCTGCCGGACTGGTTTGGGCGGTTTTACACGTCGTGGACGGGGGGCGGGACGGCGGCGACGCGGCTTCGCGACTGGCTGGATCCGGTCAATTCGGGGGTTTTGACGCTGGACGGCAAGGATCCTGTTGTGGCGTGGGATGCTTATGAGCCGGATGATACGGCGGAGACGGCGGGGGTGATCGAGCCGGGGGCGCCGCAGTTTCGGAGCATAATCCCTATTGGGGATGTGGACTGGGCTCGGTTCAGTTTGGAGGTTGTTTCGGAGGTGGTTATCGAGACGGATGGGCTGGATGGGGATACTCGGATGTGGCTTTATGACGGGGATCTCGTTCAGCTTGCGTTTGATGATGACGGGGGAAATGGGCGTTTTAGCCGCATAGAGCGTGTTTGCGGGCGTGATGCGCTGGCGGCGGGGACTTACTACATCAAAGTGGATGAATACGGCAGCAATGACGAGATCGCTGCGTATGAGCTTCGGCTTGAGGTTAAGCCCTTTGCGGCGGGGGACTTAACGGGCGACTGCCGGGTGGACTTGCGGGACTTTGCGGTGGTTGGGGCGGGGTGGCTGACCTGCGGTGACGGGGCGGGCGATGTGGATGGGGACGGGTGCGTTGGGCCGGGAGATCTGGCGGCGGTGGCGGACTGGTGGCTGGAGG
>JAWLHD010000350.1:0-4972 GCA_041690555.1 Anaerohalosphaeraceae bacterium | reverse complement strand
GCGACGGGCAAGCCGTTGGACGCCACGAAACCGGTGGGGCAGTGGAACCATATACGGCTGCTTGTGAGCCCGGAGAAGTGCGAGCATGAGATCAACGGCGTGAAGTATTTCGAGTATGTTCTGGGCAGCGACGACTTCAATGAACGGGTTGCAAAGAGTAAATTCGGGCGTATGCCGCTGTTTGCCAAGTCGGGCAAGGGTTACATCGCGCTGCAGGGTGATCACGGGCAGGTTTCGTTCAGGAATATCAAGATAAGGCCAATCAGGGCGGACAAGCAGCCTTGAGTGTTGTGAGGCGGTTCTCCTGCATTAAACGAGATGTTGACTCGCCTGTTCATGGCGCAGAATGTGCCGGCGGGGGTAGATGTGACCCAGGGCACACACATTCTCCTGCCAGCATGGACGCGTGCCGTCTTGGACGGGCGAGCAAAACCGTTCGGGGCCCCCAGAGGCCAAAATTTCCCCCCCCGGCGAACAGATGCTCCAAATTTCGGCCTCTGCCCAAACGGTTTTGCTCTCCAAGGTCACTGCGGGGCGGGTTTGGGATGCTGAAGCGGCAGAGAATGCGCCAGCGGGGGGCAATGTGACCGTTGACGGGGGGCTTATGATCGCTTACACTGTAAGTGTGCGAATGCGGTGTCGTCATTCGGTTCCGCGGCAGCCCGGCGGCTGTGGTTTTGATATTTGCTGCAAGGACAGGGTTTGCATGAATAATGGAGATGCATACATCCGTGATAGTTCGGCGGGTGTCAGCAAGGAGGAATTGATGGTCGCCTTGCAGGAGGCCAATCAGGAGATTCTTCGTTTGCAGTCGCTGATCGACGAATACAAGTGGCTTGAGGAGGCTCTTCGACGGCGTACGATGGACCTTAGCGAGCGTACGAAGGAGCTGGAGTGTATGTATGCGGTGGCGGACTGCCTTCGGGACCTTGACGCGGACATTGAGACGGTTCTGCGTCGTATAGCGGGGTTTATTCCGCGGGGTTATCAGAATCCGCGTGAGACCTGTGTTTCGGTTACGGTTTGCGGGCGGACTTTTTGCTCTCCGGGTTTTAAACCTACGTCTTGTTGTCAGCACGTTAAGATTTTAGCGTGCGGGCGGCATATCGGCGATGTGCGTGTGTACGTGGAGCCTCCGGCGAGACCGGCGGAGACGGCGGCGTTTTTGCCGGAGGAGTCGGATATGCTGGAGGCGCTTGCGGTGTGGATCGGTGAGGCTGTGGAGCACCGGAAGGCGCACGGGGACGGTCAGCGTCAACTTCGCGTTTAGATGCGACATGGCCTGTTGGTTGTGAGGCGGGCAAGTACTTTTTCGGAGGATAAGATGAATCGTTTGCACCTTGTTGTTCTGGCGGCGGCGTCAGGGGCTTTTTCTTTTGGGACCGTGGTTTATTCTGCTGACATCGATGCGATGGTGCAGCAGCATCGGATGGGGGAGCTTATTATTGAGGCGTCGCCCGGCGCGACAGTGCGCGTCGAGCAGCTTCGTCATGAATTCTGGTTTGGGGCGGCGTTGTCGAACGGTGCGTTCAGCGGGCGTATGAACGCGGAGACGGAGAGGCGGTACAGGGAGACGTTTCTTGCGAATTTCAACTCGGCGGTTACGGAGAATGCGCTGAAGTGGCACGATATGGAGCCTCGGCAGGGTCAGGTGAACTATGCCGTCGTGGACGCGATGCTGGAATGGTGCGAGGCGAACGAGATTCCTCTGCGGGGGCACAATATTTACTGGGGGATTCCGAATCGCGTTCAGAACTGGCTGAAAGAGATGGATGACGATGCGCTGCGAGAGGCACTCAAGAATCGTGCGACGACGATAGCAAAGCGGTACAAGGGGCGGTTTGCCGAATATGATCTGAACAACGAGATGATTCACGGGAACTATTATGCGGATCGGCTGGGGCAGGGGATAACCCGTCAGATGACGGAATGGATCAAGGCTGTGGACCCCGGGGCGGTGCTTTACCTGAACGATTACGATATTCTGACGGGCAGGCGGCTGAAGGACTATATGAGGCACATCCGCGGTTTTCTCGAGGAGGGGACGGCTATCGACGGGGTTGGTGTGCAGGGGCATCTGCACGGGGACAGTTTCGATGCCGCTGCGCTTCGCAGCGCACTGGATGAGCTTGCCAGGACGGGTCTGCCTATTCGGATAACGGAGTTCAATTTTCCGGGGCAGCGTTCGCGTGTGTACCAGCGGCGGGATATAAGGCTGACGGCGGAAGAGGAGCAGAGCAAAGCACAGGCGCTGACGGATTATTATCGTATATGCTTTGCGCATCCGGCGGTGGAGGGCATTTTGATGTGGGGGTTCTGGGAGGGGGCCAACTGGATACCGCAGTCTTCTCTGTACCTTCGGGACTGGACGCCGACACCTGCGGCGAAGGCTTATCGTGATCTTATCTTCGAGGAATGGTGGACGCGCTGGGAAGGCAAGGCGGACGCGGACGGCCGGTGCAGCGTGCCGGCGTTTCACGGGCGTCATCGCGTGGTCGTCGGCGGCGTTGAGAGGGTTGTCGACTTGAAGAAGTCGGCGGGCGCGGCGACGGTTTCATTCCGATAGGGCGCGTTCGGGGGCGGTGTTATTTGCGATTACCCGCGGGCAGGGCGACGATGAGCAGCGTCGCTATTGGGCCAAGTAGCAGGGAGATGAGGAACCATATTAATCCTCCGCGTCGTTTGGACTGCGCCAGGCCGGCGTTTATGAGGGCGAGGGTTACCCAGCCAATTGCATACCCCGATGGATCTTGAATATTGGCCAACATAAATACTCCCGTTTGAGGTTTCAGTCTCTTGCGCATATAGTCGTCGGAGGAGGCCGGAAAGTCTACTTGAAAGTTTGCTGAATTCCAATCGCGGCAGGTGAGGAATTCAGTTGCGTCGCGTGGGGGGTGTGGGTATTATGCGACTGATGCGCCGACGGATTCGGCAATCGGCGCCCGCAGGATGCAGGCCGGAATATTTCCTTGGAAGGAGATGACGCATTGGAAGCGCAGTTGGCCGCACCGGCACGCTCAGACGTGCTGGTCAAGGGTAAGGCGACGATTTGTGTGGTCAACTACAGGACACACGACTATACACGCCTTTGTCTTCGCAGTATCAGGAGGTTCACCGATTACCCCGCAGAAATCGTTGTGGTGGACAATGATTCACGGGATGAGTCGACGGAGTACCTGCGTTCTCTGGACTGGATAACGCTTATCAACCGATCATGTCGGGCTGATCGAGGGGGCAGCGAGGCGCATTCGGGCGCGCTGGATCTTGCGCTCTCGCAATGCCGGACGGAGTTTTTTGTGTGCCTGCATTCGGACACGTTCATACACAGGGAGGGTTGGCTGGGGGAGTTGATCGGCTATTTCGACGAGGAGACGGCGTGCGTCGGTTCGGGCAAGCTTGAGATGCGGCCGCAGTGGCAACAGGGGCTTCGCAAGGTCAGCGACTGGCGGATGCATCTGCGGCGGCTTAAGGGCGATCCATCTTTGGAAGTGAAGTACCGCTACTACAACCGGACGATCTGCTGTCTGTATCGAACCAGCATTCTGCGCGATGAAGAGCTTACGTTCGGCAAGGATGCTCACGAGGGGCTGAGTCCGGGCAAGCAGTTGTATTTCGATCTTGTTGACCGGGGCTACAGGACGGTGGAACTGCCGAGTTCGGTGATGAGCCGGTATGTGTGGCATATTGCGCATGCGACGGAGGCGGCGGTCATTCGGGATCCGAGGAGGCGGCAGCGTACGATCAACAAGAGCCGCCGGCGGATTGCGGAGATCATGTCGAAGCAGGTGATTCGGGACATTATCAACGACAGTTCACTCGATCGATAAGTTTTCGGGGGCTACTTTCGCACGGGTACGGCGGGACGTCTGCGGGGCATGAGCGTGTTGCGTCGGTGCGGCTGTATTGCGAGGATTTTGCGTCGGTGGGGGGCGACGGGCTTAGGCGTGCGCGCAGCGGGGCTAACGGCGGGTTTGGCCGGTGCATTGCGGGGCATCTGCTCATTGGATTCGGTCAGTTCCATCGGCTCAACAATATCGGTTGGTTCGTCCTGGGGGACGGGCTGCGAGGGCTCCAATGTCAATTCGGCGTCGAGGTTCTGCTCTTCGCGGGCGGCTTCGATGTCGGCGTCGACCGATTCGAGGCTGGTATCGAGTTCGTCGATTTCTTTTGCGATAGAATCGAGGAAGTTTTCGTCGGCTGTGTCGCCGTTCATGTAGTTGTGTATGTAATCGGCGACTCTTTCGTAATCGATGGCGCCGTTGCACTTTGGTTCGTACTCGAAGATGGTTTTTCCGTGGCTTGGCGCTTCGGCGAGTTTGATGTTTTGGCGGACGTGTACGGGTATAATTCTTGCGGCGGACCAGGGTTTGTCGTCGGCTCTGGCGTTGTCGAGGAAATGCTTGATGTCGGCCTTTACTTCGGCGGAGAGGGTTACGCGTGAGTCAAACATGCAGAGGAGGATAGCTGCTACTCTGAGCTTGGGGTTAATGCGTCGGCCGACAAGGGAGACGGTCTGGAGGAGCTTGCTGAAGCCCTGGAGAGCGAGGAAATGGGGCTGGACTGGGATGAAGACTTCTTCGACGGCGGCGAGGGCATTCAGCGTGAGGAGCCCGAGCGAGGGTGGGCAGTCTATTATTATGTAGTCGAACGACTCGGCGAGCGAATCGAAGGCCTCGCGCAGCACGGTCTCGCGGCCGACGACGCTGATGAGTTCGCTTTCTGCTCCGACGAGATCGATGTTTGCGCCGAGGAGCCAGACGTTGCCCCTGGCGTTTACGAGGGCGTTTGACAGGTCGGCGGACTTTGTGAGCACTTCGTATGCGCCGTGTCCGTCGGTTTCGGGATCGACGCCGAAGTGTATGGTCAGATGTGCCTGTGGGTCGAGGTCTATGACGGCGACTTTGAGGCCCTTGATGGCCAGCGCGGCGGCGGTGTTTGCGACAGTGGTCGTTTTGCCGACGCCACCTTTTTG